>NZ_JBDNXE010000112.1:0-13711 GCF_047721585.1 Gluconacetobacter sp. | reverse complement strand
GGGCGGGACATGGCACAAGATTTTAGGCTTTGCGCGCGTCGCGCAAGCGGGAAAACGTTACCTTGATTGTTACAAGATTGCACCATTCCCGATCCGGCCGCCGGATGGCATGCTGTCGGGGTGCGATAGCGTCGGGAGGAAAGGCAGCAATGCTTCTGGTGCAGGGCGGAACGGTGGTGACTGCCGAGGACACGCGGCGGGCCGATGTGCTGTGTGACGATTCGGGGCGGATTGCCGCCGTGGGGCCGGCGCTGGAGGTGCCGACGGGGTGCATGGTCGTGGATGCGGGCGGGTTGCTGGTGATGCCCGGCGGCATCGACCCGCATACGCATATGGAAATGCCCTTCATGGGCTCGGTGGCCAGCGACGATTTCCAGACCGGGACCGAGGCCGGGGTGGCCGGCGGGACGACCACGATCATCGATTTCGTCATTCCCGAACGCGGTGGTTCGCTGCTGGGGGCCTGGAAGGACTGGCGAGCCAAGGCGGAAAAGGCGGTGGCCGATTATTCGTTCCACGTCGCGGTGACCCATTGGGATGAGCAGGTCCATGCCGACATGGGCACGCTGGCGCGGGAATGCGGCGTTAATTCCTTCAAGCATTTCATGGCCTACAAGGGCGCGCTGATGGTCGATGACGGCGTGCTGCTGCGTTCGATCGGCCGGGCGCTGGAACTGGGCGCCCTGTGCAACGTGCATGCCGAGAATGGCGATGCCGTGGCCTTTCTTCAGCAGGATCTGCTGCGGCGGGGGCTGACCGGACCGGCCGGGCATCCGCTTTCGCGGCCGCCTTCGGTCGAGGGGGAAGCGGCGCAGCGGGTGATTGCCATTGCCGGGCTGCTGGGGGCGCCGGTCTATATCGTGCATGTCTCGACCGAGGAGGCGACGGCGGCCATCGCCGCTGCCCGCGCGCGCGGGCAGCGCGTGTATGGCGAGGTGCTGGCGCAGCATCTGGTGATCGACGACAGCGTTTATGCCGATCCGGACTGGCTGGGGGCGGCGCGGCATGTCATGAGCCCGCCTTTTCGGCCGAAGCACCACCAGAAGGCGCTGTGGGCGGGTCTGGCGTCGGGCCAGTTGCAGACGACGGCGACCGATCATTGCTGTTTCTGTGCCGGACAGAAGGAGCAGGGGCGCGACGATTTTACGAAAATCCCCAACGGCACGCCGGGAATCGAGGACCGGATGAGCGTGCTGTGGCACCATGGCGTGCGGACCGGGCGCCTGACGCCGCAGGAATTCGTGGCCGTGACCTCGGCCAACACGGCGAAAATCTTCAACATCCATCCGCGCAAGGGTGCGATCGTGCCGGGGGCGGATGCCGACCTGGTGCTGTGGGATGCCGAGGCCAGCCGCACCGTTTCGGCCGCCACCCATCACCAGAACGTGGATTACAACCTCTATGAGGGGATGAGCCTGACCGGGCTGGCGCGGCATACGATCAGTGCCGGGCGCGTGGTGTGGTCGGACGGCGATCTGCGCACCGTGCGGGGGGCGGGACGGTATGTGGAACGGCCGTGCTTCGGACCCGAGATGGCCGCCCAGATCCGGCGCAACGAGACGGTGGGCACCGGGGTGGTGAACGGGCTTGCGTCGTGATGCGCGACCGTTTCCTTCCCCGATTGTAGGCCATAGACTGGTCGGGACCGGATGGCCTCGGGGGAGGTGATTCGGACCCGCGTTCCGGTTGTCTGTCCTGCGGGGGGTGGGCAGCCAGGACATTCGCCCTTCGGGGCATGTCACTTGCTCGACGGAACCGAACGATGCGCGACCATATCCGCTTCTATCTGGGCGATACGCTGTGTGAACTGGCATCCGTGCCGCCGACCCTGACGGTTCTGGACTGGCTGCGGGAGCATCGGGGGCGGACCGGCACCAAGGAGGGATGCAACGAGGGCGATTGCGGCGCCTGCACCGTGCTGGTCGTTCGGCTGGAGGGGGGCTCGCTGGTCTGGCGGGCGGTGAATGCGTGCATCCAGTTCGTGGCGATGCTGGATGGCGCGCAGTTGTTTACTGTCGAGGATCTGCGGGCGGCGGACGGCGCGCTGCATCCGGTCCAGCAGGCGATGGTGGATTTGCATGGCTCGCAATGCGGCTTCTGCACGCCGGGATTCGTGATGTCGATGGTCGCCTATCGCAAGGCGCCGGGGGCGGTGGCCGAGGACGGGCCGATCGACGACGCGCTGGCGGGCAATCTGTGCCGCTGCACCGGGTATGCGCCGATCGTGCGGGCGATGAAGCAGGCCATGACGGCCGGACCCGACCGGTTCGACGCCGAGGCGGATGCGATCGTGGCCCGTCTGGTGGCGCTGCGCGATGGGCGGACGGTTTGCATGACCGCGCCGGAAGGGCGGCTGACGATTCCGGCCGATGCCGATGCGCTGGCGGCGGCTTTGATCGAGGACCCGGAGGCCACGATCGTGGCGGGGGGGACCGATGTGGGGCTGTGGGTCACCAAGGGGCTGAGGGTGCTGCCGCATGTCGTCCTGATTGGTGGGATCGCCGACCTGAAGGGGCTGGACCGGACGGCGGAGGGGCTGCGGATCGGTGCGGCCGTGACTTATGGCGAGGCGCGTGCCGCGCTGGCGGAGTTGCTGCCGGATGCGGGCGAGATCGTGCGGCGCCTGGGATCGACGCAGGTGCGCAATGCCGGCACGGTCTGCGGCAATATCGCCAATGGCTCGCCGATCGGCGATGGGCCGCCGGTGTTGATCGCCGCCGGGGCCACGCTGCATCTGCGGCGGGGTGCTGTGCGGCGGGCGGTGAAGCTGGAAGATTATTTTCTGGCGTATGGGCGGCAGGACCGTCAGCCGGGTGAGTTCGTCGAGGCCGTGACCGTGCCGATGCCGGCGGCCGGGATGCTGTTTCGCGCCTACAAGATTTCCAAACGCTTCGATCAGGATATCTCGGCGCTGCTGGGGGCTTTTGCGCTGGTGCTGGATGAGGAGGGGCGGATCGGCGAGGTGCGGATTGCCTTTGGCGGCATGGCCGCGACCCCGTGCCGTGCCCGCGCGACCGAGGATGCGTTGCGGGGGCGGATATGGAACGAGGCCGCCCTGGAGGCGGCGCGGGCGGCGATTGCAACCGACTTCGCGCCGATTTCCGACATGCGGGCCAGCGACTGGTATCGTCGCACGGTGGCCGCCAACCTGCTGACACGGTTGTTCGCCGAGACGGCGTCGGGGGTTGCGCGCGCTGAAACGCGGCTGGCCGGGCGGGGGCGGGAGGTGGCCAATGTCTGATCTGGTGATCGGTCTTGCGGCTGATGCGCGTGCCGCTGTCGTGCCCGGTGGGGCGTCGCAGAGCCTGCGGCATGAGAGTGCCGCGATGCATGTCTCGGGTTCCGCCGCCTATATCGACGACATGCCGGAGCCCAAGGGGCTGGTGCATGTGGTGCCGGGCCTGAGTACGCGGGCGCATGCGCGAATTGTTTCGATGAATCTGGATGACGTGCGTGCCGCGCCGGGTGTGGTGCGGGTGCTGACGGCGGCGGATATTCCCGGCCACAACCAGATCAGCCCGGTGGGGAAGAATGACGAGCCGCTGCTGGCGTCGGACATCGTGTCGTTCCACGGGCAGCCGATCTTTGCCGTTGTCGCCGAGACGCGCGGCCAGGGGCGGCGGGCGGCGCGTCTGGCACGGATCGTTTATGAAGACCTGCCGGCCGTGCTGGATATCGACCAGGCACGGGCTGCCGGTGGTGCGCTGGTGTGGCGTGCGCTGACCATGCGGCGTGGCGATGTGGAACAGGGGCTGGCGGAATCGCCCCGCCGCCTGTCGGGCCGGATCGTGATGGGTGGGCAGGAGCATTTCTACCTCGAAGGGCAGGCGGCGCTGGCGCAGCCGGGCGAGGAGGGGGAGATGCGGGTCTGGTCCTCCACCCAGCATCCGACCGAGACCCAGCATATGGTGGCGCATGTGCTCGATCGGCCGAGCAATCTGGTGACGACCGAGATCCGCCGCATGGGTGGTGGGTTTGGTGGCAAGGAGACGCAGGCCAACGGGCCGGCCTGTCTGGCGGCGCTGGCGGCCGAACTGACCGGGCGCGCGGCCAAGATGCGGCTGGATCGCGACGACGACATGATGATGACGGGCAAGCGTCATGATTTCGCGGTCGATTACACGGTGGGATTCGATGATGACGGGCGCATCCGCGCCGTGGACATGGTGCTGGCGGCGCGGTGCGGGTGGTCGGCCGACCTGTCGGGGCCGGTGACGGATCGGGCGCTGTTTCATGCCGACAATGCCTATTATTATCCCGATGTGCGGCTGCGCTCGGAACCGCTGAAGACCAATACGCAGTCCAACACCGCCTATCGCGGTTTCGGTGGGCCGCAGGGGATCGTGGCGGCGGAACGGGTGATCGAGGAGATTGCCTTCGCCACCGGGCTGGACCCGCTGGATGTACGGCTGCGCAATGTCTATGGCACCGGCACGCGCGACCTGACGCCGTATCATATGACGGTCGAGGATTCGATCGCGGCGGAGATCATGGTGGAACTGGCCGAGGGGTGCGCTTATCGCGCGCGCCGTGCCGCGATCCGGGCCGCCAATGAGGACAGCCCGCATATTCGGCGCGGGATTGCGCTGACGCCGGTGAAGTTCGGCATTTCCTTTACCGCCACCCACTACAATCAGGCGGGTGCGCTGGTGCATGTCTATACCGATGGGTCGGTGCAGGTGAACCATGGCGGCACCGAGATGGGGCAGGGGCTGCACACCAAGATGGTGCAGATTGCGATGCGGGAATTCGGCCTGCCGGCCGACCGGGTCCGTATTACCGCCACCACCACCGGCAAGGTGCCCAATACCTCGGCCACCGCGGCCTCCAGCGGTGCGGACCTGAACGGCATGGCGGTGCTGGATGCCGTGCGCCGGATCAGGGGGCGGCTGGTTGCGTTCGCCGCCGGGCATTGGGGCGTGCCGGAGGATGCGGTGCGCTTTCTGCCGGACGGGGTGCATGTCGGCGAGACGGTGGTGCCGTTCCCGGAGCTGACGAAGGCTGCCTATTTCGCGCGTGTGTCGATGTCGTCGAACGGTTTCTACAAGACGCCGAAAATCTCCTGGAACCCGGATACCGGGCGGGGGCGGCCGTTCTTCTATTTTGCCTATGGCGCCGCGTGCGCGGAGGTTGCCATCGACCTGCTGACCGGGGAGATGCGGATCGAGCGGGTCGATATCCTGCATGATGCCGGGCAATCGCTGAATCCGGCGATTGATATCGGGCAGGTCGAAGGGGCCTTCGTGCAGGGGGCCGGTTGGCTGACCACCGAGGAACTGGTCTGGGACGACAGCGGCCGGCTGCGCACCCATGCGCCCAGTACCTACAAGATTCCCGCCTGTTCCGACCGGCCGGGCATCTTCAACGTCGCCCTGCTGGAGCGGGCGCCCAATCGGGAGGAGACGATCTTTCGCTCCAAGGCGGTCGGGGAGCCGCCCTTTGTGCATGGGGTGGCGGTGTTGCATGCGATTTCGGACGCGCTGGCCAGTCTGGATGGGTATCGCTCCTGCCCCGGTCTGGATGCGCCGGCGACGCCCGAGGCGATCTTGCGCGCGGCCGAGCGGATGCGTGCCCGTGCCGCCGCGCGGGTGGATGCCGGAGCCGGGGACTGACGGCCGTTCGGGCCATGGACGACATGATCGCGGCGCTGGCTGGCTGGCGGCGGGACGGGTGGCCCGTTGCGCGCGTCAGTATCCGCGCGGCCGTGGGATCGACCCCGCGCGAGGCCGGGTCTTTCATGCTGGTGGTGCCGGGCGCGTTGGCCGGCACGATCGGCGGGGGGCGGCTGGAGTGGGAGTGCGTGGCGCGGGCGCGGGCCTTGCTGGCCGGTACCGGCACGGCGGGGGAACTGGAGATTCCGCTCGGGCCGGAACTGGGGCAGTGCTGCGGCGGCCGGGTGCGCGTGCGCATCGAGCGCGCGGATGACGTGATGCTGGATGCGATCGTGCGCGATGCCGAAACCGCGCGGGCGGCGCTGCCGTATCTGCTGCTGTTCGGGGCCGGGCATGTGGGGCGGGCGCTGGCCCGCGCGCTGGCGCCGCTGCCTTTGCGTCTGGTCTGGGTTGATCCGCGTGCGGAAGAGTTCGGGCTGGTGCCCGACGGGGTTGTGGTGCGGATGACCGAAAGCTGGGAAGAGGTGCTGGCGGCCGCGCCGGCCGGGGCCGGCGTTCTGGTGCTGACGCCCAGCCATCGGCTGGATGCGCTGATCGTCGGCGCGGCACTGGAACGGGATGATCTCCGCTATGTCGGGTTGATCGGGTCCAGGACGAAACGGCGCGGGTTCGAAGCCGGGTTTCGCGCCGTGGGTCTGGGGCCGGAGCGGATCGCGCGGCTGGTGTGCCCGATCGGGGACCGGGGTATCCGCGACAAGCGGCCGGAAATTATCGCGGCGCTGGTGGCGGCGGAAATTGTCGAACGCCTGCTGCATGGCGATGATGCGGGAGCGGAGCAGTAGGCATGGGGAACAGGACATGAGGCGGTCGGCTCGAAGCCAGCACATGATGCGGCTGCATGCGCGGTGCATCCTGTATTTCAACGCGGTGCGCGACCATGGCTCGATCCGCGAGGCGGCGCGGCAGTTGAACGTGACGCCCTCCGCCCTGACGCGGCAGATCGCCCAGATGGAGGACGAGATCGGCGCGCCGCTGTTCGACCGCCTGCCGGGCGGGATGGTGCTGACGGCGGTGGGGGAAATCGTGGCCCGGCACATCGTCACCGTCATGCAGGATGCCGTGCGGACCGACGAGCAGATCGCCGCACTGGCGGGCATGCGGGGTGGGCGCATCGGCGTGATGATGGTGGAAGGCATTGCCGGCGACCTGATGGCGCGGCTGCTGGCGCGCATGACCCGAGTCTGGCCGGATATCGACCTGCACGCGGAGACGGGGTCGCCCGCGCAGATCGTGGCGGCACTGAGCGGCGGCACGACGGATCTGGGCATCGCGTTCTCGCTGAACGAACCGGACGATCTGCGCCGCGTGGCGGTGGCGCGCTTTCCGGTGGGAGTGGTGATGCCGGCCGACCATCCGCTGGCCGGCCGGCGTAGCGTGCGGATGGAGGATTGTCTGGATTATCGGCTGATCCTGCCGAGCGAATCGCTGTCGCTTCATCAGGTGATGGAGCCGATGCTCCACCCCTGGCGCGACAGGCTGGATGTGGTGCTGGAAACCGGGTCGATCGAACTGACCAACCGGATGGTGGCGGCCGGGGCGGGCCTGGCCTTTCAGTCCCGGCTGGCGCTGGCGTTCGATATCGGGCGCGGCGCGCTGGCCCATGTGCCGCTGGACGACCCGAGGGCCATGACCGATCTGGGGGTGTATGTCCGCGAGGCGCGGTGGCTGCCCCCGGCGCTGGAGCGGCTGATCGTGGAGGTGCGCGAGGCCCTGCGGGAACAGGAAGAGGCCGCCCGCATTCTTGGGACCGAAGACCTTTTGGCGGAATAGATAATTTTTAAAAACAGTATCTTATGATACTTTTTGGCGATTTTACATTATCTGGAATTGTTGCCGAACGGGCAACGTGTTGGTCAATTTATTCTACTGGACGGAACGCCCCCCTGTCCGGTTAGTTTCGGTGCCGTGATGGTGCGGGTTGGGGAACCCAGGGTCCGTGTCGGGGGACACGGACCCGCGCCGTCGGTCCATGAACCTGTCCGACCAGGGAAGAGCAAGGAGGCGTGGATGGCTGCCGATCGCGATAATCGTCCAACCGGAGACACCCCGGAAGAACGGCTTGCGGCGCTCGATGCCCGGGTCAGGCGGAATCTGGCCGTGATCGACTATCCGCGCCATGACTGGACGCCGCGCCTGACGCGCGATGGCGAGCCGGTGCTGGATGTCGCCATCATCGGCGCGGGCCAGGGTGGGCTGGCCACTGCTTTTGCGCTGAAACGCGGCAATATCAGCAATGTCCGGATTTTCGACCGGGCGTCGCGCGGCGGCGAGGGGCCGTGGATCACCTTCGCCCGCATGATCACGTTGCGGACGCCGAAATATGTCACCGGCCCGGATCTGGGGATTCCGGACCTGACGCCGCGCGCCTGGTATGAGGCGCGGTATGGCGCCGAGGCGTGGGAGAAGCTGGACAAGATCCCGCGTGGGGACTGGCAGGCCTATCTGGACTGGTATCGCGCCGTGCTGGACCTGCCGGTGGAGAACGACCGCACGTTTACGCATGTGGCGTGGGAAGACGGGCTGCTGCGCCTGACCTTTGTGGACGCCGCGGGACGGGAGTTTCGGCATCTGGCGCGCAAGCTGGTGCTGGCGACCGGGATCGACGGTGGCGGGCGGTGGCATGTGCCGGATTTTATCCGCGAGGCCCTGCCGCGCGAACGCTATGCGCATACGTCCGAGCCCATTGATTTCGCCGCCCTGCGCGGCAAGCGGATCGGCGTGCTGGGGGCGGGGGCGTCGGCCTTCGACAATGCCGCGACGGCGCTGGAGGAAGGGGCGGCCTCGGTCGCGCTGTGTCTGCGCCGGCGGGTCATTCCCTCGGTCAATCCCTATCGCTGGATGGAGAATGCCGGGTTCCTGGCCCATTTCTCCGCGCTGTCCGACACGCTGCGCTGGCGGTTCATGCGGCATATCTACGAACTGAACCAGCCGCCGCCGCAGGATACGTTCTGGCGCTGCCGTCGCCACCCGACCTTCAGCTACCATACCGGCTGTGGCTGGACCGGGGCGCGGATGGAGGGCGATGACATCGTCGTGCGGACGCCGGATGGCGAAATGCGATTCGATTTCGTGATCATCGGCACCGGCTTTGCCGTCGATATGGCATTGCGGCCGGAGACAGCATCCTTCGCCGGGTCGGTGGCGCTGTGGCGCGACCGCTTTACCCCGCCGGAGGGCGAGGACAGTGCCGTGCTGGCGGCGCATCCTTATCTGGGCGAGTCCTACCAGTTTCTGCCGCGCGACGCGGCCGATCCGCTGGCGCCGATGCTGGCGAACATCCATAATTTCACCTTCAGCGCGACGCCCAGCATGGGGCTGTCGGGGGCGTCGATCAGCGGCATGCGCTTTGGCGTGGAGCGGCTGGCGCGGGGGCTGGGGCGGGATCTGTTCGTGGCCGATGGGGCCTGGCACCTTGAGCAGTTGCTGAATTATGTCACGCCGGAACTGGTCAGCCTCGACCCTCCGGATGCATGATCCCGCGTGATTCTGCCGGCGTGGCGGCGCGGCAGGCAACGGGAAGGGACAAGCCCATGAGCGAACAGGATGGTGACAGCTTCGTGCCGGAGGAGGCGATCGTCATCGCCACCGCGCGCGATATCGGCCTGAGCATCGACGGATCATGCCTGCCGGGCGTGGTGGCCAACCGGGCGCTGCTGCGGCGCTATGCCGATCTGGTCCATGGGTTTGCCCTGCCGGATACGTGTGAACCGGCATACGAATACCGTCCATGAGCACGCCCGCCATGAGTGACCCGTTCGACGTGCTGGCCATTGCCGCCGATATCCGCCAGGGGCGCCGCAGCGCCGTTTCCGTGATGACGGAAACGATCGCCGCGATGCAGGTCCGTGACACATCCATCAACAGCGTGACCCGTATTTTCGGGCCGCGCGCGGTGGGCGAGGCCGAGCGGATCGACCGCCGCCTTGCCGCCGGCGACGATCCGGGGCCGCTGGCGGGCGTGCCGTTCGGGGTGAAGGACCTGTTCGACGTGGCCGGGGAGGTGACGACGGCGGGGTCGGTGGTGTTGCGGGAATCGCCGCCGGCGGCGCATGACGCCACCGTGGTCGCGCGCCTGCGCGCGGCGGGCGCGATTCCGGTCGCCAGCCTGAACATGGACGAATTCGCCTACGGATTCGCCACCGACAATGCCCATTACGGCATCACCCGCAATCCGCATGACACGGCGCGGCTGGCCGGTGGGTCGTCGGGTGGTTCGGCGGCCGCCGTGGCGGCGGGGCTGCTGCCGCTGACGCTCGGGTCGGACACCAACGGTTCGATTCGCGTGCCGGCGTCGCTGTGCGGCGTGTGGGGGCTGAAACCCACGCTTGGCAGCGTGCCGCGCGAGGGGGCCTATCCCTTTTCCGCCAGTCTGGACGTGGTGGGGCCGTTTGCCGGGACGCTGGATGGGCTGCGTGTGGCGTACGAAGTCATGGCCGGCGGACCGATGCCCGAACTGCCGGCGGCATCGGACCTGCGGGTTGCGAAACTGGGCGGGTGGTTCGGCACCAACCTGTCGGACGCGCTGGCCGGGGCGATCGACGCGGTGGCGGCGCATCTGGGCGGGCTGGAGACGGTGGAACTGCCCGAGGTGGCGCGGGCGCGCGCCGCGTCGTTCCTGATTACGGCGGCCGAGGGTGGGACGCTGCATCTGCCGCGCCTGCGCAGGCATGCGCTGCGCTATGACCCCGCGACCCGTGACCGGCTGATTGCCGGGGCGCTGCTGCCCTCGGCCACGCTGGTGCAGGCGCATCGGTTCCGTGGCTGGTTCCGCGAGCAGGTCCATGCGCTGTTCCGTTCGGCGGATGTGCTGATTGCCCCGGCGACGGTGGGCGAGGCGCCGTCGGTCGATCAGCCGACCATCGTGGTGGATGGGCAGGTCGTCTCGGCGCGGGCCAATCTGGGCCTCTATACGCAGCCGCTGAGTCTGGCGGGCGTGCCGATTCTCAGCGCGCCGCTGCTGGGCACCGGTGGCCTGCCGCTGGGAATGCAATTGATTGCGGCGCCGGGGCGGGAAGCCGCATTGTTTGCCCTGGCCGGCGCGCTGGCGCGGGCGGGGCTGGTCGGCAGGGTGCCGCTTCCGGCCGTGAAGGGACGTTAGGCCATGCTGAATACTCCCCGTTCCCTGCGTGGGATGGTGACATCCCCGCATCATCTGGCCAGCCAGGCCGGCCTGGACGTGCTGCGCGACGGCGGCACGGCGATTGAGGCGGTGGTGGCGACGGCGGCGGCGCTGGCCGTTGTCTATCCGCACATGACCGGCATCGGCGGCGATGCCTTCTGGCTGGTGATGTGGCCCGATGGCCGGACCGAGACGATCGATGCCTGCGGGGCCGCCGCGCGGCGTGCCGATCTGGCATTCTATCGTGCCGCCGGGTGCGATACGATTCCGTGGCGGGGGCCGCTGGCGGCCAATACGGTGGCCGGCACGGTGTCCGGATGGGATCTCGCGCTGGAGTGGAGCCATGCGATGCAGCCTGGGCTGGGCCTGCATCGGCTGCTGCGGGATGCGATCTATTATGCCGAGCAGGGCGTGCCGATTACCGAGGGGGGCGCCGCGCTGACCGCCGCCAAGATGGGCGAACTGGCGGCCATTCCCGGTTTCCGGCAGTTTTTCCTGCCGGGCGGACATGCGCCACAGGCGGGCGATATCCTGCATAACCAGGCCCTGGCGCACACATTGCGTCGGCTGGCGGGGGACGGGCTGGACTCCTTTTATCGCGGTGCGTTGGCGCGGGATCTGGCCGAGGATCTGCGCCAGTTGGGCAGCCCGCTGGATCTGGCGGACCTGAACACGCACCATGCGCAGGCGCGGCCGCCGCTGCATGTCGATATCGCGGGGGCGCGGCTGTTCAACATGGCGCCGCCGACCCAGGGTGTTGCGTCGTTGCTGATCCTGGCGCTGTTCGACCGGCTGCGGGCCGAAGAGGTCGACGGGTTCGATTATTTCCACGGGCTGGTCGAAGCGACGAAACAGGCCTTTCGGTATCGCGATACGCATGTGGGCGATCCGGCCTTCATGTCTGTGGCGGCGCAGGAGGTATTGGACGACGCCATGGCGCTGGATCGCATGGCGTTGGATATCGATCCTGACATTGCGGCGCCGTGGCCGCATCCGCCGCAGATGGGCGATACGGTGTGGATGGGCGCGGTGGATGCCGATGGTGTTGCCGTCAGCATGATCCAGAGCGTGTATTTCGAATATGGCTCGGGCGTGGTTCTGCCGCGCAGCGGGATCGTCTGGCAGAATCGCGGGGCCAGTTTCCAGTTGGCCGAGACGGGGTGGAATGCGCTGCGTCCGGGGCGCAAGCCGTTCCATACGCTCAATCCGGCCGGTGCGCGCTTCGCCGATGGGCGTACCATGGTCTATGGCACCATGGGCGGCGAGGGGCAGCCCCAGACGCAGGCGGCGGTCTTTACCCGCTATGCCCGCTATGGCGTGCCTTTGCAGCAGGCGGTGACGGCGCCGCGCTGGCTGCTGGGGCGGACCTGGGGCGAGACCAGCACCAGCCTGAAATATGAGGACCGGTTCGCACCCGAGGTGATCGCGCGGATGGCGGCGGCGGGGCATATATTGGAGCCCATGCCGGCCTTTACCGCGACGATGGGGCATGCCGGGGCGCTGGTGCTGCATCCGTCGGGCCTGATCGAAGGGGCGACCGATCCGCGCAGCGACGGGATGGTGGCGGCATGGTGAAGATGCCTGCGCGCGAGACGGCGTCTGGCCTGCGCGCGGTCGCGCGGTGTGACGATCTGGGCGTCGCGCCTTATTCGGATTCCGACGATCATCTGTTCCGCCCCTATCTGGGGGCGGGGCATGCGGCGACGCTGGACCGGATCGCGGCCTGGATGACCGAAGCGGGGATGACCGCGCGGGTCGATGCCGCCGGCAATATCGTCGGCCGCTATGAAGGCCGGCACCCCGATGCACCGGCACTGGTGATCGGCTCGCACGTCGATAGCGTGCGCGACGGCGGGCGCTATGACGGCATGCTGGGCGTGATGCTGGGGATCGAGACGGTGGCGTGGTTTGCCGAGCGCGGACGCCGCTTTGCCTTTGCGATCGAGGTGATCGGCTTCGGAGACGAGGAGGGGTCGCGCTTTCCGGTCTCGATGTTGACCACGCGCGCCGTGGCCGGGGTGCTGGGGGATCAGGATCTGGCGCTGGTCGATGCGGCGGGCGTGGGGCTGGCCGAGGCGCTGGATGGTTTCGGCCTCGACGTGACGCGCTTTGTCGATGCCGTGCGGGAACGCGAGGACGTTCTGGCCTATGTCGAGGCGCATATCGAACAGGGGCCGGTGCTGGAGGCCGAAGGCCATGCGCTGGGCGTCGTCAGCGCCATTGCCGCCCAATATCGCTTTCGCGCCGTGGTGACGGGGGTCGCGGGGCATGCCGGCACCATGGCGATGCGCCTGCGCCATGACGCGCTGGCCGCCGCCGCCGAGATGGTGCTGGCGGTGGAGCGGATCGGCGGTGCAGGGCCTGAAGACCTGGTGGCGACGGTCGGGCGGATGGAGGTCGGGCCGGGTGTGCCGAACGTGGTGCCGGGTGCCGTCACTTTCAGCATCGATATTCGGGCTGGCGTGGACGGGGTACGCGACCGTGCGGCCGAGGCCATTCAGGCGGTGCTGCCGGAGATTGCCGCGCGGCGGGGTGTGGGGCTGGATTTGACGCTTCAGCAGGATCTTCCGGCGACGCCGTGCGACGGCAGCTTGAGCGCCCTGATGGCCGATGCGGTCAGTGCGGTCACGGGGGCCGCGCCGCGCGTGCTGGTGAGCGGTGCCGGGCATGATGCAATGGTGATGGCGCGGCTGGCGCCGGTTTCGATGTTGTTTCTGCGCTGTCGCGGCGGGATCAGTCACAACCCCGCCGAGGCGGTCGAGGTTGAGGACGTGCAGGTGGCGCTTGAGGCGATGACCGCCTTCGTCAGCCGGTTCGAACAGACGGGAGCGGGCGCCGGAGCGGCGCTGACGCAGGAGGAAAGATAGGGTGTTCGGACAGATTGACCCGCCGCATCGGCTGCTGATGGGGCCTGGCCCGG
>NZ_JBDNXE010000111.1:0-13855 GCF_047721585.1 Gluconacetobacter sp. | reverse complement strand
CAGCGGGATTCTCATCCTGTTTGACGTATTTCTCATCCTGATTGTCGCACCGCACTCAGGCGTGCCCCGGCACGGAGCGGCCCGGCTTCGACCCCTGCGACGACGCAACGGTACCAGTCCGGCCCCGCCTCCGGACGCGATAGGGCGAAGACCTCCATCGCGCAGCCATATTCGAATGCGCACAGCCCATCATAGGCGAGAACGACAACGAGAGGGCGATCGGACATAGACAAGAACTCTGGCAGGATCGGAGCGTAGATGACCGATCCGGACACTTACGCCAAATCCATCATCCTAGGAAGATAGCGGCTCCTCACCCGAATGGAGCAAAGACCTATGAAGCTGGTCGGAAAACTGGATTCTCCTTACGTACGGCGCGTGGCCATTTCCCTGACGCTGATGGAGGTTCCGTTCGAACATGTCTCCCTCTCGGTGTTTCAGGATGAGGCCGCGTTCGTCGCGATCAATCCCGTGCTGAAGGCGCCGAGCCTCATGACGGAAGATGGAACGGTCCTGATGGAATCGACCCTGATCCTCGACCATATCGAGCATGGGTTGCCGCCAGCCCGGCGGCTGATGCCGGAGGATGCTCCGGATCGGACGCAAGTGCTCCACACGCTGGGCTTCGCCCTGGTCGCGGCGGACAAGGCGGTGCAACTCGTCTACGAACGGACGCGCCGGCCGCCGGACAGGCAGTATCAGCCCTGGGCGGAACGCATCGTCGATCAGGTCCATGCCGCCTTCTCGATGCTTGATGCGCGCTATGCCCGTTGCGCCGGTGACTGGCTGCTGGGAACGGTGTCACAGGCCGATATCTCAACCGCCGTCGCCTGGACTTTCGCCCGCAACGAAATCCCCGACATCATGACCGGGGACGCGTATCCGGCTCTCCTGCGCCTCGCCGCCCGAGCGGAAGCACTGCCGGCATTCCTGAAATGGCAACCGAAATAAGCAATATTTGGGAGAATACTATCCGATACAGGCGGATGCTGGAGGGCGCGCCGGGTCGTCATCCTCGGCGCGCCGCGACAACGGACATATTCCTGCCCGCTGTCGCGTTCGATGCTTTTGAAAATCAGGGAATCAGACGTTCCGAACGCAATCTGGCGAACAGGTCAAAGAATGAGTCCGGCGTGTACTGGTAGTCCGTGAAGCCGGCGCGCCTGCTTTTGCTCATGTCCGTGACGCATTCCACGGGACGGCCGAGATCGGCATCGGTATGCCATGCGGACGCAACGCGATGAATGTCGGGTTCCGCCAGACCGTGACGCGCCGCCATGTTCGTCCAGACCCTGCTATCCTCCGCAAGCATCTCGTCCAGAGACAGCGCGGCTTCTGGATAGGGCGCGGCTTCGATGCCGAACCATGTTGCGAGGTCCGGCCAAAGCCATTTCCAACGGAAGACGTCGCCATTGACGATGTTGAAATCCTGATTCCGCGCGGCGGCGGTCGTGCCCGCCCAATGCAGGTGGCGAGCCAGTTGGCGCGCGTCTGTGACATCCGTCAGGCCATGCCATTGGTTGGGTGAGCCGGGGAATACGAACGGCCGCCCGGTCTCGCGACAGAGGCTGGCATAGACGGCGAGAGTGGAGCCCATATTCATCGCATTGCCGACGGCATGGCCGATGATCGTGCTCGGACGATGCACGCTCCAGGAAAAGCCGTGGCGTGATGCGGCCTCGAACAGGGCGTCTTCCTGATCGTAATAGAAATTCGCGATCGGGAGGCGTGGCATCTCTTCACGAAACGGCGTTTGTACGCCACCGCCCTGGGCATAGGCTTCGAACGGGCCGAGATAGTGCTTGAGCCCCGTCGTGAGGGCCGCGTGACGGATCAGCCCCGGTGCGGGCAGCGCCGCGAAGACGTTTCGCACCATCGCGCCGTTGACCCGGCAGTTTTCGGCTTCCGTCGCCATCCGCATCCATGAACAGAAATAGATGTGGCTCGGCCGTATTCCGGCCAGGGCCGTCCGCAACCCTTCCGCGTCCAGCAGATCCGCCGCGATGGGGATTGCGCCGCGCCCCTCCTGCCGGGGGCGGCGCGCCAGGCCGTGGACGACCCAGCCATCCGCGACCAGCCGGGCCGCGAGATTCTGCCCCACGATTCCCGTGGCGCCGACGATCAGTGCGCTATAAGACATGCCCAGTCTCCTTCGGCAATCAGACGGCGGGGGGATTGAGGCGCGCAAACGCGGCCTGGCGGTAATAAGGGAAATACGGATAGGCGGCTTCTGTCCGGCTCGCATCATCCAGGCGCGCCGTCTGTTCATCCGTGAGGCGCCATCCGACGGCACCGAGGTTCTGGCGCAGTTGTGCTTCATCGCGCGCGCCGATGATGACCGAGGCAACCGTGGGCCTCGAGGTGAGCCAGTTGAGGGCGATCTGCGGCACGGTCTTTCCCGTCTCGCCCGCGATTTCGTCCAGCATATCGAGAACACGGAACAGACGCTCGTCATCGACGGGCGGCCCGAAAGCGGCTGTCTGGTTCAGCCGGCTGTCCGCAGGGAGTTTCTCGCCGCGTTTCAGGCGGCCGGTCAATCTTCCCCAGCCCAACGGACTCCAGACCAGCGCGCCTACGCCCTCTTCTCGTCCGAGCGGCATCAATTCCCATTCGTAATCACGGCCGACGAGCGAATAATAGACCTGATGGGCGGCATAGCGCGGCCAGCCATATCGCTCCGCTATTCCCAACGATTTCTCCAGTTGCCAGCCGGAGAAATTGGAGACGCCGATATACCGGACCTTTCCGGCGCGGACGAGTTCGTCCAGCGTTGCGAGCACTTCCTCGAACGGCGTTGCGGCGTCGAAAGCGTGAAGTTGGAGCAAATCGATATAATCAGTGCCCAGGCGCCGCAACGACGCTTCGACGGCAGGAAGCAGTCGCGCGCGAGACGTGCCCGCCTCTGCTGGCCCTTCTCCCGTCGGCAGGCCGGTCTTCGTGGAAATCAGCACCTTGTCGCGCCGGTTGCGGATCGCTTCTCCCAGCACCTCTTCCGATGCGCCGTCGGAATACACGTCGGCTGTATCGAACAGGGTGACGCCGGCATCCAGGCAGATGTCGATCAGCCGCCGTGCCTCCGTGGCGTCGGTCTTGCCCCAGGCGCCGAACAGCGGCCCCTGGCCGCCAAAGGTGCCGGCACCGAAGCTGAGCAACGGAACCTTGAGGCCGGATTTTCCAAGCGACCGATAGTCCATCCCGTCTTCCTTTCGATCCTGCACATGCGCGTGCCGTGAGCGGACAGGATAAGGGGCAGGGAATTCGTGATATAGAGTGCCGGATGGAACATCATCTGTGATATGAAAGACCGAATGGCAGGCATCGAGATCAATCGTTCACGCGAAATGGCGGTGTTCGTACACATCGTCGAACAGGGCGGCTTCTCGGCTGCCGCGCGGGTGTGTCGGATGACGCCATCGGCGATCAGCAAACTGATCGCCCGCCTCGAAACGCGCCTGGGCGCACGGCTCGTCAACCGTTCGACACGACGTTTCCAACTGACGCCCGAAGGGTGCGTCTTCTACGAGCGCGCCACGCATATTCTGGCGGATATCGCGGATGCGGAACGGAGCGCTGGGGCTGGCGAACGGCCTTTCGGGCGTGTCCGCCTGACGACGAGCGCTTCCTACGCCATCCATATCCTCGCACCGATCCTGCCAGACTTTCTCGACCTCTATCCCGATATCACCCTGGATATCGTCCAGACGGACATGGTGATCGATCTTCTCTCCGAGCGGACGGACGTGGCGGTGCGTGCCGGACCGCTGAAAAGTTCAAGCCTCGTCGCACGTAAGCTGGGTGAGACGCCGTCGGTCATTACCGCCGCGCCCGGTTATCTGAACCGCTTCGGTGTGCCAGAGACCATCGCCGACCTGGACCGGCATCGCAGGCTGGGTTTCGGCTATCTCCGCGCGATCGATGGCTGGCCTTTGAAACAGCACGATGAGACGATCGTGCATCCGGCATCCGGTCGCGTTCAGGCCAGTGACGGGGAAGCGCTAAGACAACTCGCATTAAGCGGAAACGGCCTTGCCCGGTTGGCGCTCTTTACCGTGCGCGACGATATCGCCGCCGGACGACTGGTTCCCGTTTTGGAAAGGTTCAATCCGGGGGATCACGAAACATTCTACGCCGTCCATGCGGGCGGAAGCAGTCCGCTTCCCTCGCGTGTTCGGGCATTGCTCGATTTTCTCGCAGCGCGTGGGCGCGTGGAATGAAAGATCATGTCGAATCAGGATGGTTGACGGTCGCGCTGCGGAACTGAAGTGCGTGGCTGGAATGTCCGCGCGGGACTGGGTCATCATGTCATGGAGGCTGCGAATGCCGACATCCGCTAAGCGCACGGTTCCGTACTGATTCTGTCGTGGTCTGTTTTCAATGCGACATGCAACCGAAGAAAAACCTCGTGAACCTGCTGGTTCATGAGGTTTTTGATGAGATCGTTGGTTGTGGACACGGTGTGGTCGATACCAACATGCCTTTTCTCATAATTCTCTTTTCGGAATCGGTCGTCTCAGGACATAACGAAACTGACAGTATCGAGCGTGAAACTGCCATCGTCTTCGATCTCGAAATATGCGCGCACATCGTCCGGTGCCGCCCGTTGCAGAGAGCGGATCGCCTGAATGCGTTCGGGCGGGGTGCGCGTGCGTGCGACCCAACTGGAAAACGCCATGCGCAACCGCCGAGGTGTCATGGCCTGCATGGCAAAGCCGGCGCGCCCGAGAGCCGACACCCATTCGGACACCGTGTAGTCCCTTACGTGCGAAATGTCGCGCGTCAGTTCCAGCGTCTGGAGCCAGCTATCGCAGAGGACATGTGACGGTGCGGCGACATCGATGAACATGGCGACGCCGCCGGGCTTCAGGACGCGGCGTGCCTCGCGCAATCCCTGCTCCATATCCTGCCAGTGATGGGTCGTGAAGCGACAGAGAACCGCGCAGAAACTGGCATCCTCAAATGGAAGGGATTCAGCGAAAGCCTGTTGCGTCGCGATGTTGGACAGTCCGCGTTCTTGCGCCGTTCGACGCACCGCGTCCAGCATATCCGGCGTAACGTCGCAGGCGACGACCTGCTCCACATGCGGGGCGACCCGGTAGCTGACATGTCCGCCGCCGCAGCCCAGATCCAGAACGCGACGGAACCCCCTGCCGGCAACAGCCTGTTCGATTTCGTCCAGATCCTCTCCGGCGCTGTGGACTGCACTGGATACATAATCCGCTGCGCGTTCTCCGTAATGGCGTGCGGCGTAACTGTCCGACGTGTCTGTCATGATCGCTCCTTTCCGTTGACGCGCGCAGGATGGGCGGTTCATGAACCAGGGATAAGGTCTATTGTTATACTGGTATAAAAAGTGCCACCATGATCTCCATCCCTGAGCAACGCCGGACCCTTGGCGCCTTTCTTCGTGCCCGCAGAGAGGCGTTATCGCCCGAGCGGGCGAGGATTTTCCCGATGCCGGGCCGCCGACGCACCCCAGGTCTGCGACGGGAGGAAGCCGCGCAGCTCTGTGGCATCAGCACGACCTGGTATACCTGGCTGGAACAGGGGCGCGAGGTCGCCTGTTCCAACCTGGTGCTCGCAAGGGTGGCCGATGCCCTGCTTCTGTCGTCGGCGGAACGAACCTACCTGTTCGAACTGGCCCGTCAGAACGATCCGCAGGCACCCGCCGCCGCGCCCTCGCATGTGGTACCGCCAGAGCTGCTCCGCATGTCGGATTTGGTAACCGCCCCGACATATCTGCTGGACGCGCTGTGGTCCGTGCGCGCCGCCAACGCCGGGGCGCGGCATCTCTTCGCGGGATGGATCGGCGGCGAAGAGCCGAACCTGTTGCGCTATGTCTTCCTGAACCCCGAAGCCCGCATCTTTCTCGACGACTGGCCCGATCGCGCGCGACGGCTTCTTGCGGAGTTCCGTGCCGATACCGCCCGCCGGCCGGATGACGGGGCCATGCAGGCGATGGTGGAGGACCTGCGCGCGGCAAGCTCCGATTTCGAGCGGCTGTGGACCTGCCACGCAGTGCTGTCCCGCGAAGGAGGACGACGCATGTTCAACCATCCGCAGGACGGCGTGCTTCATTATGAGCAGATCACGCTGATTCCCGCCACATATCCTGGGTACAAGGTGGTGACGCTCATCCCTTTCCTCGGTTGAGGCTCGGGCACTCCCTGCCGTCGGGCAACGGCTATCGTCTGTTTTGTCGAACGCCTGTCTTCATGTGATTCTCGGCGACGATCACGATCACGATCACGCCCGCCCTCCGCCGGCGGAAGCGGCAGGAAATAAACCTTCCGAAAGGCTCTGTTTTCGTTAGGGGCCAAAATGCGCGCTTTCTTGGAGCGAAGGCTCCGGGGTGGGCGCAACCCTCATGGGAGCATGGTGGTGCGGGGCCGTTCCGGGTTATGAGTCCTGCATCATGGACGAATGGGTTGGGAACGGGCGATGCGGAACAGCGCGCGGATCTGGGAATACGTCGAGGCCCGCAAGGGGCCGCTGATCGCGCTGAGCGATGCGGTGTGGGCGGTACCGGAACTGAATTTCGGTGAATTCCGCTCGGTTGCGCTGCATGACGCGGCGCTGGAGCAGGCGGGCTTTCGCGTGACCCGCGATGTGGCGGGCCTGCCGACCGCGATCATGGGCGAGGCCGGGGACGGGGGGCCGGTGATCGCCTTCCTGGGCGAGTATGACGCGCTGCCGGGGTTGAGCCAGGAAGCCGGGGCGATGGCGCATCGGCCGCTGTCGGGCGATGGAAACGGCCATGCCTGCGGGCATAACCTGCTGGGGTCGGCGTCGCTGCTGGCGGCGGTGGCGCTGAAGGACTGGCTGGCCGAGACCGGGATGCCGGGGCGGGTGCGCTATTATGGCTGCCCGGCGGAGGAAGGCGGCGCGGGCAAGGGCTTCATGGTGCGCGCGGGCGTGTTCGATGACGTGGATGTTGCGATTTCGTGGCATCCCTTTGCCTTCGCCACCGTCTTTCCGCCGGCGGCACTGGCGAACATGCGCATGGATTTCACCTTCACCGGGCGGTCGGCCCATGCGGCGGCGGCGCCCCATCTGGGCCGTTCGGCGCTGGATGCGGCGGAACTGATGAATGTGGGGGTGAACTATCTGCGCGAGCATATGCTGCCGAGTTCGCGCATCCATTATGCCTATCAGGATGCGGGCGGTACGGCGCCTAACGTGGTCCAGTCGCGGGTGGTCATTCGCTATACCGTTCGCGCGGCCGAACTGGACGATATGCTGGCCCTGGCCGCGCGTGTGCGCAAGGTGGCCGAAGGCGCGGCGCTGATGACCGAAACCCGAATGGACTGCGCGGTGGTCAGCGGGATGGCCAACCTGCTGCCGAATCCGCCGCTTGAGGCGGCGATGCAGGCGAATCTGGAACGGCTGGGACCGCCGCCCTTCGATTCGGCGGATCGGGCGTTCGCCCGGGAGATGCAGGAGACCTTCACGCCGGAGGATATCGTGGCGGCGTTCCGCCAGGTGGGGCTGCCGCCGACGAGCGACATGACGCTGTGCGATGTCGTGCTGCCGTATCCGTCGCCGGCCGGGCCGATTCTGCTGGGCTCGACCGATGTGGGAGATGTGAGCTGGACGGTGCCGACCGTCCAGGCGCTGGGGGCGACCTGCGCCATCGGTACGGCGCTGCATTCCTGGCAGATGACGGCGCAGGGCAAATCGTCGGTCGCGCACAAGGGCATGGTCCATGTCGCCAAGGTCATGGCGGCGACGGCGGTGGATGTGTTGTCGGACCCGGAACTGCTGGCGCGTGCCCGGCGGGACCATGCCGCCCGGTTGGCCGAATGCCCCTATGTCAGTCCGATGCCGCCGGATCTTGTGCCGCCGGTTATGAGGCAGTCTTCCTGACCTTTCTGGTTTAATGGACGTGCGGTAAAGATTTTTTTGTTTCAAAGTTGCATTTAAAGCACGTTCTGCCGCAGAAATTTTTTTTGATGCCGGAAAGGTCCGGGAAACAAATGTCTTTTCGTCCCGTCGAGGGGGACACCCTGAAAAAACCGTTACGATAAGGGGATTATGTCATTGCCCATACGGGACGGACCCTTGTAAACGGGCATGGTGTTTCCGCCTTCGGACGGTCGTGCTGCCCGGAGGGTGTCGTTAATGGTAAGGTTTTCTGTCCTGTCTGCTGGGAGAACTTGATGACAAACGCTTTTCGGCGTCCGGTGGCCACGCGCCGCCAGATGCTGACACGAATCGGTATCCTGGGGGGCAGCGCCGCCCTGTATCAGGCCATGACGAGCCTGGGCCACGCCGCGGGAACGGATTTCCAGGGGCCGCCCGCGCTGAGCGGCGGCAAGCCGGGGACGAAAGTGCTGGTACTCGGGGCCGGCCTGGCAGGCATGCTGGCGGCGTACGAACTGCGCAAGGCCGGCTATCAGGTCCAGATCCTGGAGTTCCAGGACCGTGCCGGCGGCCGCAACATCTCGTTGCGCGGCGGGGACACCCTGACCGAACTGGGCGGGGCGGTGCAGAAGGTGCAGTTCGCTCCGGGCAACTACATCAACCCCGGTCCGTGGCGGATTCCCTATCATCACCAGGGCCTGCTGCATTACTGCAAGACCTTCGGCGTCGCACTGGAGCCGTTTGTCGAGCTGAATCATAATTCCTGGCTGCATTCCAGCGATGCATTCGACGGCAAGCCCGTGCGCTACCGCGATTTCGCTGCGGATTTCACGGGCTTTACGGCGGAACTGCTGGCCAAGGCGATCAACCAGCACAAGCTGGACGACGTGGTCTCGGACGACGAGCGGGCTCATGTCGTCTCGGCGATGCGCGGCTGGGGCGGGCTGACGGCCGATGGCGCGTATCGCAAGGGGGCGATCAGCTCGCTGCGTCGTGGCTTTGCCAAGCCGCAGGGTGGCGGGATGGACGGCGCGCCCGTGCCCTCTGACCTGTTCGCGCGGGGCGATGTCATGCGGTCTGGCCTGTGGCAGTGGATCGCGTTCCACGAGCGGCTGGACATGCAGACGACGATGTTCCAGCCGGTCGGCGGCATGGACCAGATCGGCAAGGGCTTCAACCGCCAGGTGCATGACCTGATCACGCTGCACTGCAAGGTGACGGCGATCCA
Organism: Gluconacetobacter sp.; assembly: GCF_047721585.1. NCBI lineage: Bacteria > Pseudomonadati > Pseudomonadota > Alphaproteobacteria > Acetobacterales > Acetobacteraceae > Gluconacetobacter > Gluconacetobacter sp. The sequence continues at coordinate 4,767 of NZ_JBDNXE010000111.1, read as the reverse complement.
TCAGGACGACCGTCATGTGACGGTGACCTATAACGACATGGCCCATGGCGGCGCGGTGCGGCAGGCGGAAGCGGATTATTGCGTCTGCACCATCCCGCTGACGATTCTGTCGCAGCTCGACGTGCAGGTCAGCGGCCCGATGAAGGCGGCGATCGCGGCGGTGCCCTATGCGTCGTCGGTCAAGCTCGGGCTGGAATTCAAGCGCCGGTTCTGGGAGCAGGACGACCAGATCTATGGCGGCATCAGCTTCACCAACCAGCCGATCAGCCAGATTTCCTATCCCAGCCACGGCTATTTCTCGGATGGGCCGGCGGTTCTGCTGGGTGGCTACATGTTCGGGCCGGCGGCCTATGATTTCGCGGGCATGACCCCGGCCGAGCGGATCGAGCACGGTCTGGCGCAGGGCACGGCCATTCATGCCAACTATCGCCAGGAATTCCGTACCGGCGTGTCGATGGCGTGGAGCCGCATGCCGTGGACCCTCGGCTGCTGTTCCATGTGGTCGGAACAGGCGCGCAAGACCCATTACAAGGCGCTGTGCGCGATCGACAACCGGATCGTGCTGGCCGGTGAGCATGCGTCGTATGTCGGCTGCTGGCAGGAGGGGGCCATCCTGTCGTCGCTGGATGCCATTACCCGTCTGCACAAACACGCGCAGGGAGCTGCCTGATGCGGTCCGTATTTCTACTTCTGGCCGGCCTGACGGCCGGCGCGTTCCTTGCTCCGCAGGCGCGGGCCGACAGTGCCAGTGCCGTCGTGGGCAAGATGCAGCCGTTGAAGACCGGGGCCGACGTGTACCAGCATGTCTGCCAGAGCTGCCACATGCCTGACGCCAAGGGGGCCGAGGGTGCCGGTGCCCGCTTCCCGGCACTGGCGGGAAATGCCAAGCTGGCCAGCGCGGATTACCCTGTCTATGTCGTACTGAACGGATTTGGCGGCATGCCGTGGTTTTCCGGCATGTTGACCGACCAGCAGGTGGCGGACGTGGTGAATTATATCCGCACCCATTTCGGCAATCATTACACCGACATGGTGAAGCCGGCGGATGTTGCGGCCCAGCATCCGACCATCAGATCTGAAGAGGATTGACAGGGATATGACGATTTTCAGGACAGTCCGCATCGCCGCGCTGGCGTCGGTGCTGGCGGGCGGCGCGATTTCCGCCGCCGGAGCGGCGGATGTGGTGCGGCACAGCGAGCCGGGCAGCCATTTCCCGATTTCCACCGCGATCGAGGTGCCGCCGGGGGCCACGACCATCTATCTGAGCGGCATGGGCGCCCCGCCGGTCGACAAGACCGCCGATCCGAAGACGCTGGCGGCCTATGGCGATACGGAAACCCAGGTGCGCGGCGCGCTGACCCGTATTCAGGGCGAACTGGCCAAGCTGAAGCTGACCATGGGCGATGTCGTCAATATGCACATCTATCTGGTCGCCGATCCGAAGCTGGGCAAGATCGACTTTCCGGGGATGATGAAAGCCTACACCGAGTTCTATGGCACGCCGGCCCAGCCGAAGCTGCCGACGCGCTCGGCGTTCGAAGTCGCCCATCTGGCCAATCCCGGCTGGCTGGTCGAGATCGAAGTGGTTGCGGTGCGCACCCACTGATACAGGCTCCGGGAGGGGTTTCTCCCTCCCGGAGGATTCCGATGATCGGCCTGCGTGGGAACCTATGGATATGTCCGGGCATTAAGCACGGAGCATAAGCGGAGGGGAGGACCGGCAGGTGACGGATCTGGTACGGCGTGCGGCGGTTTTTGCGGCATCGATCCATGCCGCGAGCGGCCAGCGCCTCCGTTATACTGACGAGCCGTTCATTACGCATCCCATGCGGGTGGCCGAACTGGTTGCCGGGACAGGGGCGCGCCCGGAGGTGGTGGCGGCGGCATGGCTGCATGATGTTCTTGAGGGGACGCCGGTAACGCTGGCGGAACTCGTCGCGATCTTCGGGCCGGATGTGGCGTCGCTGGTGGACATGGTGACGATGTCGGCACATTGCCTGGCCGATGATCTGCCGGGGCCGGTGGACCACGAACAACTGGCCCGGGCTTCGGCCGAAGCGCAGACCATCTGCATTGCCAGCCTGATCGACAATACGGCGCAGATCATGCGCTACGAAACCCGGCGGCGCAGCTTCTTCCTGCATGAACAGCGCGAGATCCTGCGTCGTCTCGGCAAGGGTGATGCCGGATTGTACATGATGGCCGCGATGGTCGTGGACTGATGTCCGGGCACCTGTAGCCATCCGCCCCCGGATATTGGGGCGGATGGCCGTCGGGTGCCTATGTGAGGACGGAGAAATCGAGGTTGCGTGGATCGCCCTCGATGACGCGGCGCCGGCGTCGCTGGTCCTGATAATGCTGCCGGGTGGCGGTGATGGGGTCGTCCGCTCCCGCTTCCTCAAGGCGAATATCCTGAGCCCGGAGCGTGCCCATGCCGGTCAGCAGGATGCCGTAATGAAGGCTTTCGGCATCGTCGGGGATCTGGAGGACGATGTGCCGCGTCGTCCAGTCCGATGTGCCGGTCACCGCGCCGCCGCTTTCGCGGGTGATCAGATTGTCGAAGAGAATCGGGGTCGGTCTGCCATCGTCGACCCGCATCCAGATGGTGGCATGGCCGGTAACGTCGCGGGTTGCCAGCCGGGCGGAGAAGCGCAGGCGCCGGCCGATGAACGGGCGGGCATCGACCGCCTGCATCAGGGTGGCAAACCCTTTTTCGATCCGCGCGGCGTCCGGGTCGTCGGCCTGGAACAGGCAGTCGATGGTGAGGATTCGCGGCGCCGTACCGCCGGGTTCCGGTTCCACGCCGATGCTGTAGTTTTCGGGGGTCGTGCCGGCGGCAAACCAGCCTTCCGGCAGGCGGGCGGGTGTGGCCTGGCGTTCGGCCGCCGCGATGCGGGCGGCCAGGGTGTTCCAGTTCCGGAAACCGAATTGTCGCGCTACGATTTCCAGGCTTTCCGATGAGGTGATCGGGGTGCCGTGTTCCGCGAGTGCCGCGCGGAGAGTCGATGCCATGAGCTTGGCGTGTCTGAAGGTACGCATACCCAACCTCGTCTGTCAGGGCGAACCGTCGGGATCAGGGCCTGCGTTGCTGACGGGTTCGCCCGAACAGGAGGGGGCTGGACCGAAGACGCGTTCACCGTGGCCGGAAGGGCCGCAGGCGGCTGGTCGCGTCGAACCGGCCACGAATTTACGACGTGGCCGGCCGGCGTCAAATGAAATCGGCAGCGTGTTGCCGTGTTACGGCGTGGCCGATGCCGGGTTGGGCTGATTGTCGGTGCGGCGGATGAAGTCGGCGATGTTGTCGTGCAACTGGGTCAGGGCCGGGATGTTGGCGTAGACCATGTGGCCTGACTGGTACTGGCGGAATTCGATATTCTTCTGCAAGGCGGCCGGGATCGGCAGGTGGCGCATTTCGTAGACCCCTTCGTAATACGGGGTTGCCAGGTCGAAATAGCCGGCATTGAGCATGATTTTCAGGGTCGGGTTGGTCTTCATCGCCTCCGCGAGGTCTGGCATCACGTTGGCCGGGCCGTCGGATTCCGTGCCGCCGCCGGCTGCGTGGTGGAAGTTCCAGTGCTGGATGTCGATTTCCGGACGATAGGTCAGGCCGTCACCGTAATTCAGCGTCTTGCGCACGTAATCGTTGAACAGGGACACGTAAGCCGAACTGATGGCGGTCGATTGCGGGTCGTAATCGGCTTCCTTGCTCATCGGGTCCAGAGCGGGGCCGGAGAAGCGGGTGTCGAGGCGGCCGGTCGTCATGCCGTCGTCCGATTGCAGGGTCTTGGAGAACTCGCCGCCGTCGATGCGCAGGTCGGCGCGGCGGATATAGTCGGCGGGCAGTCCGGTATAGGCGTGCAGCCGCTCGACGATCCGTGCCCGGTCGGCATCGGGCAGGGCTGCGCCCTGCTGGAGCGCCGCCAGATAGTCGGTGCTGGCGAAATGCTCGACCTCGGCCAGGAACGCCTTCAGGTCTGCGGGCTGCTGCGGCAGCTTGTGGTGATACCAGGCGGTGGCGGCGTAGGTGGGCAGGGCCAGCACGAACGGTTCGTCCATGCCGGGATTCAGCGCCGGTTCGTCCACGCTGTTGTCGTAGCTGAGGATCTGCGACAGCAGGATGACGCCGTTGAAGTCGATATTTTCCTGATTTTGCAGGTCATTGACCAGGACGGCCGAGCGCATGGTGCCGTAGCTTTCGCCGAACAGGTATTTCGGCGAGTTGTAGCGGCCGTATTTCGCCAGGAACTGGGTGATGAAGCTGGTGAAGGCCTGGCCGTCGGCATCCACGCCCCAGAACAGCTTTTCCTTGTCCTTGCCGTTGAGGCGGCCGAAGCCGGTGCCCGGTGCGTCGATGAATACCAGATCGGTGACGTCGAGCAGGCTTTGCGGATTGTCGATCAGCCGGTAGGGGCTGGCGGGGGTGTGGGTGTCGTCGTTCGTGACCACCCGGCGCGGGCCGAAGGCGCCCATATGCAGCCAGACCGAGGAGGAGCCCGGCCCGCCATTATAGACGAAGGTGATGGGGCGGGAGTCCGGGCGGCTGTCCTTGCGGAAATAGGCGACATAGAACATCGACGCCGTGGCGTCGGGGTTGCCGTCGATGGCATGGGCGTCGCTGCCCGGCGTCTGGTGCTGGACGGTCTCGTCGGAATCGTCCCAACCATGGGGGTGCACGACCAATGTGCCGGCGACGGCCTGGTAGGCGACGGGTTTGCCGTCGATCGTGATCGTGCCGCTGCTGGTCCGTTCGATGGGTTGGGCGGGGTG
>NZ_JBDNXE010000110.1:0-13928 GCF_047721585.1 Gluconacetobacter sp. | reverse complement strand
CCCGCACCCCCTCCATGCCCCCCGCGGCAACCGGGTCCGCCAGCACGCCACGCAACAGACGGTCCGCCTCCCCATCCGCTCCCAGGTCCGCAAGGATAGTCGCGTCATTGATGGCAATCCGCACATCGTCCGGCGCGGCACGCCGTGCCCGCGCCAGCACCTCACCCGCCCGTGGCAGATGCCCCAGCGCCATCAGCACCAGCCCCAGATTGTTCAACGTCTCGGCCACATCCGGCGCCAGCCGGTCAGCCTGTTCCAGCGCCGCCAATGCGTCTTCATGCCGGTTCAGCGCAAACAGAACGGCCCCATGATTGGCCCATGCGGCACCACATTCCGGGCACAGATCCCGCACCAGCCGATAGAGTCTCTCCGCCTGTTCATGCACGCCGCGTTCCGACAGCAGCCCGGCCAGTTCATGCAGCCGCCCGGCATCCTCCGCGACGAACCGCCCCGCCGCCAACCGAGGCACAACATCAGCTCCACCGGCCAGAATGGCCGCCCGCCCCCAATCCAGCAGCAAAGCGGTATCCGCCGGGCGCAGGTCCAGCGCGACACGCAGGCTCGCTTCGGCCTCGGCCCAACGCCCGCTCTCACCCAACACCGCCGCCAGCGCGGCATGCGCCCGTGGGTCACGCGGCTCGCGCAGGGTCGCCACATGCAGGGCCGCACGGGCCGGTTCCAGATGCCCCTGCTCCTGCAATGCGCAACCGAGCGTAATGTGAAAATGCGCGGCGGGCAGAATCGCGATCGCCCGCCCCGCCAGCCCGATCGCCAGATCCGGCCGGCCCGACGCGCGGGCAACGCAGGCCAGGCCATGCAGGCCATCCGGGTCGTCCGGCGCGTCGGCCAACGCCGCGCGCAGCAACACCGTCGCGCCATCACGGTCGCCATCGGCCAGCAGCTTCATCGCCCCGGCCACCTTGTCCTGTCGTCCGTCCATTCCATCCGTCCCGGTTGCATCCGCCGCCCGCCATCGCCCACAGTGCGGCAGCCCGTCCCGTTCGCAAGAAGAGAGACCATGCCACAAAGCGCTTACCAGGATCTCACCAGCCATTTCGCCCGCATCGGGCGCATCCGCAACGCGCTGGGCATCCTGGGATGGGACAAGGATGTCATGATGCCCTCGGGCGCCGCCGACAGCCGCGCCGACAGCATCGCCACCCTCAGCGTCCTGTGCCACGACATGCTGACCGACCCGCGCATCGGCGACCTGCTGGACCGCGCCGAGGCCCCCGCCGGCACATGGGAAGCCGCGAACCTGCATGAAATGCGCCGCGCCTGGCTGCACGCCGCCTCGGTGCCCGCCGAACTGGTCGAAGCCTCCTCCCGCGCCGCCTCTCGGTGCGAGGTCGCATGGCGCACGGCCCGGCGCGACGGCGATTTCGCCGCCCTGCTGCCCCTGCTGTCCGACGTGCTGGACCGCACGCGCGAACTCGCCATCGTCAAGGGCGCGGCCCTCGGCCTCGCCCCCTACGACGCCCTGCTGGACCAGTACGACCCCGGCACCCGCCGCACCGATATCGACCCGGTCTTCGCCGAACTGCGCCGCGACCTGCCCGGCCTGATCGCCGAAGCCCAGGCCCATCAGGCCACGCTCCCGCCGATCGTCTCCCCCGCCGGTCCCTTCCCCGTCGCCCGGCAGGAGGCCCTGGGCCGCCAGATCATGACCGCGCTGGGCTTCGACATGGCGCGCGGTCGCCTCGATGTCAGCATCCACCCCTTCTGCGGCGGCGCCGAGGACGATGTCCGCATCACCACCCGCTATGACGACGCCGATTTCCTCTCCGCCCTGATGGGCGTGGTGCACGAAACCGGACACGCGCTCTACGAACAGGGCCTGCCGACGGAATGGCACACCCTCCCCGTCGGCCAGGCGCGCGGCATGAGCCTGCACGAAAGCCAGTCGCTGCTGATGGAAATGCAGATCGCGCGCTCCCGGCCCTTCATCGACTGGATCGCACCCGCGCTGCGCGAAACCTTCGGCGCCACCGAAGCCGACGCCGGCTGGTCGACCGACGCGCTGTATCGCACGGTCACGCAGGTCAAACCCGGCTTCATCCGCGTCGACGCCGACGAAATCACCTACCCCGCCCACATCCTGGTCCGCTACGAACTGGAAGTCGCGCTGATCGACGGCACGCTCGCCCTGCGCGATCTACCGGAAGCCTTCAACGCCGGCATCCACGACCTGCTGGGGCTCACCGTGCCGAACGACCGCCTCGGCTGCCTGCAAGATATCCACTGGCCATCGGGCGCCTGGGGCTATTTCCCCACCTACACGCTGGGCGCCATCCTCGCCGCCCAACTCCGCCAGGCCGCCTTCGACAGCGATCCCGCCATCGCCCAAGGCATCGCGCACGGCGATTTCGCCCCACTCCTGGCCTGGCTGCGCACTCATGTGCACACCCAGGCCAGCCGCCTCTCCACCGCCGGCATCGTCGCCGCCGCCACCGGCACACCACCTTCAACCGACGCCTACCGCACTCACCTGCGCGAACGCTATTGCAGCGCCACCCCACAATAAAAACACCCCAAGACCAGGGCGCCGCCCTGGACCCGGAAGGGGACGGCTGTCCCCTTCACCCCTATGCGTTGAAGCAACTGTTTCAGGCGGAAGGCTGTCAGCTATGGGGGGGGATAACGAAAGGTCAGGTGTTGGACAGAATGAGCATAAAAAGGTCATTCATGCATCAGAAGTCCGCGGCAGCTAAGCGCCCCAGGGCAACCCTTACGCTTCCAATGGAGCCCACTCCGAAGCGGACATCTACCCATCAGGTGTGTCGCCCGTCGTGGGTCGGAAGCAGCCCCGGAAGGTTTCAGGTCGATAAGTGGGAATTAGGGTGGTCCCACGTTGTCATAATATTCTATCATCGCCTGAATATAATCAGACCCTGGAGTTTGGCCAAACGATTGACCAAGATGCTTTCGAAATCCCGAAACCAATTTCCTGACGGGAAGAGTGTATGTTTGATTCTGAGCGCACAGCCAGGAATGATATTCATTCATGATCTCGTAACCGCCGATCAGCGGACCGAACAGATCCCTATCCAGATCCTTAGAGACTGTATCCACAACTTTGAATGTCTCCAGGATATCAGCATCCTCAGCAGGAATTGCCGTAATGGGTTCCCAAGGTGTCCGTCTTAATTCACCTTCGGCGCCATAACTGTGGGCAATACGATTCCGCTTGTTTTGCAATTCCTGCAGTTTTGGAACTAGGCTGGAAACTCGTGGAGGAACACGACCTATTTCCATCTCCAATTTTCGGATGCGATCGGACCACTCACCTTTCGTAGGGTCTTCTGATCGCTTCTTTATCATGCGACGATAGCCGGGCGGTAAACGGTCGGCATGCTTAATGAACGAGACGCTATTGATGCCCAACAGGGATCGATCGATTAGTTCTGGACACGCCGAAAATACAACTGTGCAGGCGGAAACGATATAAACTTCAAGAATAGATGCAGCTGACAATATCGTATTTTGCCTTACCCAGATACTGAAATCGTCTGCTCCCCTTTCCCAACTCTCTTTCTTCTGAAGAATCGTGCGATAGCCTGGCCCAGATCTTGGGGTGTTAATATTAGGAAAATGATCCCTGATCGCGCCCGCAGAATTCGCATGCATCCAATACACATCATTTATGTGAGTCAGATGTTGCTTAGTTATCTGTCTTATAAGTGTAGTGCGAAACGGGAGTTTCGTGAGATCAAATTGAATACTCGTTCTCGTCATCCGCGTTTCGCCTAAATACCAGTTCTAAGCCTTCATTTTGTAATTAGCATGAACCCATTTGGGATTGGAAGGTGGTCAGAGTAAACAACGGGCAACTCAGGTAGACAACACGACGCTGACCAAATGTCGGCTTTCTCGTGTCAATCGTTCGAGAGCGGACGGGCCGCAAAGCGGCAACAGGGGCCTGCACTGATCATGTCCGCTATGCGGAGAGCGATCTGGCCCACTGTATGTCCGACAAGAGGGCGAAAACGGACTGTCCAGTTTCGTATGAGTCGTTTAATTTAATTAAGGCGCTTATAATGCTCACTTTCAGTAAGGTTTTGCCAGATACTACCAAAACCCGATAGCGCTGGCTCAGGCGAACCCACCCTTCCAGACGATGGCCCTGTTTGCCTCCAACAAGCCCGAGATCATTTTGCGATAACGGCGTTCTTCGCGTGCCGATACCCGGTCAGCCGGAAAACCACCGTCTTCTCGATCGGACTCTACCGCCATGAAGAAACGAAAGCATCTTCATTGAAGTCGTTCATCTTTCCTCCGAACGACGCGCGTCAGCAACTCAACTTGTTCTCTGACTTTCACCCAGAATACTGCTTCGTCGGCAAGTTTCTGTTCCACACACCGGACGATCTGGCGACGGACAGCAAGATAGGCGTCCGGCCCGAAGCCTCTGATGAGGCACGCCGCAACGTCATGGGCGGACATGTGCAGCGCCTCGCTTTTGTCCCGATCCACCATTTCGACCTCATGCACGACCAACGGCGTCCGACGTCAGCAGAACGAAACAGAGGCGAATCCGCACACGCATCGCCCCCCCTTCCTGGCGTCGGGCGGGTGATAACGTGTTTCAAAAGGGCAAAAGCACGCCCTGCCTATTTCCCAGACGACACGCGGCAGAAACCGCGCACCGCTGGACCATAGGTCCGGGTGTTGTATTCGGCAGGCCACCCGACATAGGAGGCCGCCCTTTTGAAAAGGCGTTATCACGCGCCGCTGTCAGTTTAGCACGACACAAAGCCGCCCGTCACCTCCCGCCCGATCAGCGTGGAATGGCTGGCGTGGATGCTACGCGGTCATGATGGTCTTCGAAGCGGCGTCCTCCGGCAAACTTGGCCCATGGCTGTTGCAGCGGCCCTCGCGCAAAGGTTGCACCATCGAAATCCGGGACTGAACGACGTATTCACCCAGCCACGCCCGAATGGCGACGCAAGGAACAGGCCAACGTCAACAACACCATGGCGGCCATACCGCCCAACCGGTTGCCTTCGGCGGCCGATCGTGGCGACATGGCGCCGATGTTCCGCACCAGCACCCTCCCGTCCCGCGTGATCCCGGCCGCGCTGGCCGTCTCGATCCTCACCGCCGCCATGCCGGCCCTGGCCGCCAAGCCCGCGCCGCCGCTCGACCCGTCCGCGCCGATGGTCGCCGTGGCCGAATCGACCACGCAGGTCTGGACAGCCCTGGTGGTGCTGCCCGACGGACGCATGATCCTCGACGCCCCGGCCTGGACCGGCACCCCCGGCCCCACACTCGCCCTGCGCGACGCCGACGGCACGATCCACCCATATCCCGACGCTCGAAGGAACGACCCCGCCACCCCGGCGGAAAAGCGCCTGATCTCGGCCGAAAGCATCCAGTTGGCCGATGACGGCACGCTATGGGTCCTCGATAGCGGTTTCGACGGCACCGATCACGCCGTCGCCCCCGCAAAGCTGGTAAAGCTCGATACCCACACCGCCAGCGTGACCCAAAGCTGGACCATCGACCCTGCCGTGCTCCGCCCAGGCAGCCATGTGGCGGGCGTCCGGGTCGGCAAGGGCCATGCCTTCATCCTGGATTCCGGCGTGCCCGGCCTGATCGTCGTCAATCTGGAGCACGGCACCCAACGGCGCCTGATGGACCATAACCCGTCACTCACCGCCCAGCACCCGATCACGGTGAACGGCCGCGTGATGCAGGACACGACCGGCCACACCGCGATCGTCAATGCGAACGAGATCGAAATCAGCCCCGACGAACAATGGCTGTATTATCAGTCCACCGGCGGCCCCCTCTACCGGCTCGGCACCGACCTGCTGACCGACACCACCATCACCAGCTTCGAACTCGATGACAGCCCCACCCTCTGGTACAAGACGCCACCGCTGGGCGGCATGACGGTCGCCCGCGACGGCACGCTGTATTTCGACGACATTTCGACCGGCAGCATCTTCCGCTTCACCGCCGGGCGCGTCTATCAGCGCATCGTCGTCGATCCGCGCCTCCGCTGGCCGGCCACCCCCACCATCACGGCAACCGGGCAGCTTTATATCCCCACCGCGCAACTCGACCGCACGCCCCGCTTCAATCACGGGCAGATGGCGGTGCAATGGCCGCTGACGATCTACCGCATCGACACAGCCGCCCTTCCCGCACCAGTACGCTGACGCAACCCCTTCGCGTGGCGCCCGCTTGGCGGTATGAAGGGGGCATGCGCTACGTTTCGACCCGGGGACAGGCCCCCGTCCGCGATTTCTCCTCGGTTCTCATGGCCGGCCTCGCCGAGGATGGCGGCCTCTACCTGCCGGAAAGCTGGCCGGTCCTCACCGCCGAGGAATGGCGGGCCCTGCGCGGCCTGCCCTATCCCGATCTGGCGGCGCGGATCATCGCGCCCTTCACCGCCGGCTGCATCGCGCCGGAGGTGCTGCTGCGCCTGTGCCGTGAATCCTACACCGGGTTCGACCACGCCGCCATCGTGCCGCTGGTCCAGGTCGAAGACGGCCTGTTCGTCCAGGAACTGTTCCATGGCCCCACGCTCGCCTTCAAGGACATGGCGATGCAGCTCCTGGGCCGGCTGTTCGACCATGTGCTGACCGAGCGCGACGCGCGCGTCACCATCGTGGGCGCCACGTCGGGTGACACCGGCTCGGCCGCGATCGAGGCCTGTCGCGGGCGCGAGCGCGTGCGGATCGTCATCCTCCACCCCGAGGGCCGCACGTCGGACGTACAGCGCCGGCAGATGACCACGGTGCTGGAACCCAACGTCACCAACTTCGCGGTTCAAGGCACGTTCGACGATTGCCAGGACCTGGTGAAGGCGATGTTCGCCGACGCCCCCTTCCGGCAGGAAATGGGCCTCTCGGCGGTCAATTCGATCAACTGGGCACGCATCGCGGCCCAGATCCCCTATTACGTCTACGCCGCGCTCAATCTCGGCGCGCCCGACCGCGAAGTCTCGTTCGCCGTCCCGACCGGCAATTTCGGCAATATCCTCGCCGCGTGGGCCGCGCGCCGCATGGGTCTGCCGGTCCGCGCGCTCTGCGTGGGCTCGAACCGCAACGACATCCTGACCCGCTTCCTGCGCGACAACGACATGAGCGCGCGCGAGGTGGTGCCCAGCCTGTCGCCGTCGATGGATATCCAGGTCTCCTCGAATTTCGAGCGCCTGCTGTTCGAACTGCTGAATCGCGACGCCGGGGCCTGCGCGCGCACCGTCACCGATTTCCGCCGCACCGGCCGCATGAGCGTCCCCGATGCGGTCTGGCGCCAGGCATCCGGCCTGTTCCACGCCCTCGCCCTTGAAGACGAGGACACGAAGACCGAAATCCGTAATCTCTACCGCTCCAGCCAGTATCTGGCAGACCCGCACAGTGCCATCGGCATCGCCGCCGGGCGGATGTTCCGTGAACCCGGCATCCCGATGGTGGCGATGGCAACCGCCCATCCGGCCAAATTCCCCGACGCGATGGTACAGGCGGTCGGTATCCGGCCCGCTCTTCCGCCCCACCTGACGGATCTGTTCGACCGGCCGGAGCGTTACGATGTCGTGCCCAACCAGTTGGATACGGTGGAAAACCGCGTTCGCGCGGCGGCAATGAAAAATAGCTGACGCCTTCACCTCCCCTTTCTTCGGACGTCCGGCCCAGCCGGCCGGACCGTCACGCAGGACCCTGATGACCGACCAGATCAACGTTACCCGCCTCCCGTCCGGCCTCACCGTGGTCACCGAGCGTATGGACAGGGTCGAAACCGTGTCGTTCGGCGCCTATGTCGCCGCCGGCACCTGCCACGAGCACGCCGAGGAAAACGGCGTCTCGCATTTCCTCGAACACATGGCCTTCAAGGGCACCGAGCGCCGCAGCGCCGCCGGCATCGCCGAGGAAATCGAGAATGTCGGCGGCCACATCAACGCCTACACGGCGCGCGAACACACCGCCTACTACGTCAAGCTGCTGAAGGAAGACCTCGCCCTGGGCGCCGACATCATCGGCGACATCCTGACCCACAGCAGCTTCGCCCCCGAGGAAGTCGAACGCGAGCGCGGCGTGATCCTGCAGGAAATCGGGCAGGCCAACGACACGCCCGACGACATCATCTTCGACCATTTCCAGGAAACCGCGTTCCCCGAGCAGCCGATGGGCCGTCCCACGCTGGGCACCGAGGCGCTGATCCGCGACATGAGCCGCGAGACCCTGATGCGCTACATGCGCGGCCATTACACGACCGCCAACACCGTGGTCGCGGCGGCCGGCAACCTGCATCATCAAGACGTAGTCGCCCTGGCCGAGCGTCATTTCCGCGACCTGCCGACGCTGGGCAGCCCCGCCAGCTTCGACTCCCGCTACCTGGGCGGCGAATTCCGACGCGAGAAGGATCTGGATCAGGCCCATGTCGTTCTGGGCTTTCCCTCGGTCGGCTACGGCGATCCGGACTACTATCCCGTCCTGCTGCTCTCCACCCTGCTAGGCGGCGGCATGTCGTCGCGCCTGTTCCAGGAAATCCGCGAAAAACGCGGGCTGGTCTATTCGGTCTATTCCTTCAATGCTCCGTTCCGCGATGGCGGCCTGTTCGGCATCTATGCCGGCACCGGCGCCGACCAGGCCAGCGAACTCGTGCCCGTCACGCTGGAGGAACTGCGCAAGGTACAGCTTCAGGTCGGACAGGACGAACTGGACCGCGCGCGGGCGCAGTTGAAGTCCTCGCTGCTGATGTCGCTGGAAAGCACCGGCAGCCGGTGCGAGCAACTGGCCCGGCAGTTGCAGGTCTTCGGCCGCCTGGTCCCCACGGCCGAAACGGTGAGCCTGGTCAACAAGGTGACGATCGAAGACGTCAAGCGCGTCGCCGCCCGCGTGTTCCGGGGCACCCCCACGCTGGCGTCGCTGGGCCCGGTGCAGAATATCCCCACCCTGGGGTCGATCGCCGAGGCACTGGCGGCATGAGCACCGACCCGCTCGACCTGATCGGCACCCTGATCGCCAAGGCCCGCGCCGCCGGCGCCGACGCGGTGGACGCCGCCTATTCGGCACGCACGGCGCATGGCGTACAGATCCGCAACGGCAAGACCGAGGATCTGGAACGGTCGGAGACGTGCGATCTCGGCCTGCGCGTCTTCCTCGGCCGGCAATCCGCCACCGTCTCGGCCACCAGCCTCGACCCCGCGCGCTTCGACGCGCTGGTCGACCAGGCCCTGGCCATGGCGCGCGTCCTGCCGGAAGACCCCTATGCCGGCCTGTCGCCCCAGGCCGAACAGGGCTTCGTCGATGCGGCGGGGCTGGACCTGCTGGATACGGCCCGCCCCGACACGGCCGCCCTGATGGACCGCGCCCGCACGGCCGAAGACGCGGCGCTGGCGGTGACGGGCGTGACGAACAGCAGCGGCGGCTCGGCCAGCTTCGGGCTGGCCGATATCGTGCTGATGACCTCGGCCGGCTTCTCCGGCCGCTATGCCCGCAGCAGCCATTCCGTGTCCGTCAGCGTCCTGGCCGGCCAGGGCACCGGCATGCAGCGCGATTACGATTACGATGCCACCGTGCATCTGTCCGACCTGGCCGATGCCGCCACGATCGGGCGCAGCGCCGGCGAAAAGGCGGTAGCCCGGCTGAACCCCACCCGCCCGCGCACGGGCAGCCTGCCGGTCGTCTACGATCCGCGCGTGTCCTCCAGCCTGCTGGGCCATCTGGCCGGGGCCGTCAACGGCAGCGCCATCGCGCGCGGCACGTCGTTCCTGAAAGAGAAGATGGGCCAGCGTATCCTCCCCGAGGGCGTCGATATCCTCGACGACCCCACGCGGGTACGCGGCCTGTCCTCCCACCCGTTCGACGGCGAGGGCGTCCGCTGCGGCGAACTGGTCATCGTGCGGGACGGCGTGCTGACCAACTGGGCGCTGGATTCGCGCAGCGCCCGGCAACTGGGCCTGCCCGGCAACGGCCGGGCCAGCCGTGGCGGCAGCCCGTCTCTGGGCAGCCTGTATGCCCGCCCCGGCGCCCCCACTCCGGCGGAACTGATGGCCGATATCCAGGAAGGCATCTACGTGACCGAACTGATGGGTTCGGCCATCAACGGGCTGACCGGCGATTACAGCCGGGGCGCCTCCGGCTTCATGATCCGGGGCGGCACGCTGGCCGAGCCGGTCGCGGAACTGACCATCGCCGGAAACCTGAACGACATGTTCGCCCGCCTGATCCTGGCGAACGACCTGGTATTCCGCCGTGGAATCAACGCGCCCACGATCCGCATCGACGATATGATGATCGCAGGGTCTTGAACGCCCCCCGTCGCGACAGGATATGGACAGAGCAATGACCAAACCGCACCAGCCCGTCCGCAACGCCCGCCGTTCCGGCATCCTGCTCCTCGGCGCCGCCCTGGCCGTCCTGCCCCTGCTGCCGCACGGGGCCGATGCCCGGCCCGGCGGCGGCTCTTCGATGGGCAGCCGCGGCTCGCGCACATACAGCGCGCCCGCACCCACCCAGACCTCGCCCTACGGCGCGTCGCCGATGCAGCGCTCAATCACCCAGCCTTCATCCGGCGGCTACGCCAACGGGCCGTCCTCCTACCCCCGCTCGCCCTTCGGCGCCCCGTACGGCTCGCCCTATGCCGCGCGGCCGCACCCGTTCGCCAGCGGCTTCCTGGGCGGCATGCTGGGCGCCGGCCTGTTCGGCGTGCTGTTCGGCCACGGCATCGCCGGCGGCCTGACCGGCGGCGGCAGCTTCTTCGGCCTGCTGATCCAGCTTCTGCTGCTGGGCCTCCTGATCAGTTGGCTGGTGCGCCGCTTCGGCGGCCGCGCGCGGCAGGGCGCGTCGATCGCGGCGCCGCCGGGCTACGGCTACGGGCAGGCCGGCCCGTCGGCAGCGGCGGCGCAGGTAACGATCACCCCGGACGACTACCGTGCCTTCCAGCGCCTGCTCATGGACATCCAGGCCGCCTGGAGCCAGCAGAACCTGCCGGCCCTGCAACATATGGCAACGCCGGAAATGGTGGGCTATTTCAACGCCCAGCTTTCCGACCTGGCCAGCCGGGGCGCCCGCAACATCGTCTCGGACGTCCGCTTCGACCATGGCGACCTGTCCGAGGCATGGAGCGAGAACGGGTTCGACTACGCCACCGTGGCCATGCGCTACTCGATGGTCGACATCACCACCGACATGACCGGCCGCGTCATCGACGGCAGTTCGACCGAACGGGTCACCGTCACCGAACTCTGGACCTTCATGCGCCCCACACGCGGCGGCGCGTGGCTGCTCTCGGCAATCCAGCAGACACGCTGATACGGCCCTCCAGGCGGGAGCACTCCCGCCTGGAGGCCAAAACCCGCCATCTCCCTCCGCTCCTCTGCATCGCATCACCTGTGCATCGCACCGTCGGTGCGCGGGATATGTTCTTGACGCGCCGCCCTTTTTAACGAAACGTGTCATCTCCCTCTGCCTGCGGCATGAGAAGACGGACACGGACGATGACGGACTCCTTCGACGACGTGGCGGCCCTGATCCGCGAGGCGGAAGCGGAGCGGGATCGTTTCCTCGATCGTTTCGCCCATCTGTGCGAACAGGCTCTGCCGCGCCAGACGACCGTATCGCGCAGCAGACGCGGCCTCTTCCGCAAGACCGAGACCATCGACGGGCTGGCGGTCCGCCTCGGCACCCAGGCGTTCCACCTCGCCCGCGCCGCCGGCCAGATCGAGGCCAGCATCGTGCACGAGGTCCGGGGCGTGACACTCAGCCGCCGCACCGTGCATCTGCGGGAATGGATCACCACGCTCGTCGGGCAGGTCCAGGCACTGGGGGGTGCCGTCTCCGGCGAAGGCGCCGCTCTGGCGCACGCCACGCGCTGGTCCGGATGACGGTGCGGCGCCTCCTCGGTTTCCTGGGCGGCAAATCCGCGCGCAAGGCCGGGCCACTCCCGGCGCGCGCCATTCCCCCTGCCGCGTCATCGGCCGCCCATCCCGCCGGCAATGCCTTTGCCCGGCTCGATGGCCGGCCGCCGCCGATTCTGCGGCTGGGATCGGTCCGCCAGTCCCTGGCCGATCCCGCGACGCACGCGCTGGGCAGCGTGCATGCCGAAACATGGTGGAAGCCCGGCCTTGCGCTCGGTGGCCCGGACTGGGCAACAGTGCATGAGCAGGGCTGGCGCACAGCCATGTTCCGCCTGCGGGCCGCCGCATTGTCGCGCGGCGCCAATGCGGTGCTGAACCTGCGGTACCGCCTCGCGGGCAACGATGGTTCGCTGGGCTTCCTGCTGCATGGCGACGCGGTAACCGCCCCAGGCCTCGAAACCAGCGTGGCATTGCCCTGCGTGCCATGGAACGCCACCACCTTCGCCCTTGCCCGGCGCGCCGGCATCCTGCCCATCGGCTTTTCGGTCGGCGTGGCCGAAACGCGGGACATCCCGCTGCGCTACGAAGGCGCCCTCTCCCCCTGGGGCGGCGGCGAGACACCGCTGCTGGCCCAATGGAAGCGCCAGGCCCGTGACGCGGCACTGGCCCGCCTGGCCGCCGACCCGTTACGCGCCTCCTGGACGGGCACCCTGGCGCATGACGAAATCGTTTCGATCGCGGTGGAAACCCGCGACGGCTTCATCACGTCCTGCCGCGTGCGGGCCGCCATCACCCAACTCGCCTACCGGCGGCAGCCCGCCACCCTCTCCCTCGCCCCCACCTTTCTGACCGCCCTCGACGGCCACGCGACGGCGTCAGCGGGCCATCGCCCGCTCTTCGCGGGCATCAGAAACGGTGTGGAGGTCGAGGAAGCAGACGCCGACCTGGCGGAAAAGGTCGAGCTGATGGAAACGGCGGCCGAATTGGCGGGCGAAGAGCGCCTTGCCGGGGCCGCAGCGATCGTCGGCGTGGCGCTGGAAACCGGAGCGGCCGACGCCGCCGGCGCCCTCGACGACCTGATCGGCAATATCGGCGACCTGTTCAGCTAGGGAAGAAAGACGACAGCACATGGGCATTTTCGACGGCATGCCGGGCTTTCCCCCGGCCGGCGGCCCCGGCCAGACCACCGGCAGCCCGCCGGGCTGGAACCAGACCCCTCCGACGCACGACGGCACGCCCTCCGGCGGCGACGCCCCGGCAGGCGCCTTCGGCACCCACGCGCCGCAAGGCCCGGTCGTCACGTCCGATTTCAGTGTCCGCGAACTGCTGGTGGTCGAACATGCGGGCTTCCGCGCGCTCGGCCTGTGCATGGGCAACAGCATCTGGAAGGTCCAGGCGAATTTCCAGCTCAATAACAGCGCCTACGAACTGACGGACATCACCGGTGCCATGTATGGCGCGCGCGAAAAGGCGGTCGAGATCATGCGCGCCGAGGCCGAAGCCCTGGGCGCGGACGGAATCGTCGGCACGCGGCTGGAAATCGCGCAGCTTGCCGATTCCGGCATGCTCGAATTCCGGGCTTTCGGCACCGCCATCGTCCATCAGGACGGGCAACCCGGATACCGCCGCCCCGACGGCCGCCCCTTCACGTCCGACCTGTCGGGGCAGGATTTCGCCCTGGCGCTCAAGGCGGGGCGCCGGCCGCTGGATCTGGTCGTCGGCTGCTGCGTGCAGCATATTCCCCGACGCAGCCTGCTGACCACCCTCCGCCAGACCGGTCAGTGCGTGGAGCTGGACCTGTTTACCCAAGCCTACTACACGGCCCGCGAGGCCGCGATGGAGCGCATGACCGCCCACGCCGCCGCCAGCGGCGCCAACGAGATCATCGGCACCCGCCTGCAGGAAGAATCCCATGTCTGGGGCGACCATATCGTCGAATTCCTGGCGGTCGGAACCGCCATGCTCGACACCGGCCAGCCCGCCCCCGATTTCGACCTCGCCCCGATCCTGACCCTGTCGCTGGATATCTGAAATGCCGCCGCAAAACGTCACCGACCCGAACGACACCGACAAGGACGGGAACAAGCCCCTCGACCTCAGCGCCCTGTATGCCGAGGCC
>NZ_JBDNXE010000109.1:0-14057 GCF_047721585.1 Gluconacetobacter sp. | reverse complement strand
GGCGGGCGGGGGGGGGGGCGCAGGGGGGGGCGGGGGGGCGTGGGGCGCAACCTGTTGGCGGGGCAGCCCCGGGCGCGCCCGGGGCCCCGGCCGGGCCTGAGGCCCTGCACCCCGATTATTGAAAACGATTGGGTTTCCAAAGGGCTTGGCCCTTTGGTGGGTCAAGGGCAAAGCCCTTGGAACGAAAAAGGGGCGCCTCGCGGCGCCCCTTTTTCGTATCCGGATGGTCGGGTTGCCTAGAGCTTTTCGACCTGGCTGTATTCGAGATCGACCGGAGTCGAGCGGCCGAAGATCGAGACGCTGACCTTGAGGCGCGCCTTCTCCTCGTCCACTTCCTCGATCGTGCCGTTGAAGGAGGTGAACGGGCCGTCGGACACGCGCACCTGTTCGCCGATCTCGAAGGTGATGGAGGGGCGGGGACGCTCCACGCCTTCCTGCGCCTGCTTCATGATCCGCTCGGCTTCGGCCGCGGGGATCGGCGAGGGACGGGTCTTGGTGCCCAGGAAGCCGGTGACCTTGGGCGTGTCCTTGACCAGATGCCAGGCTTCGTCGGTCAGTTCCATGTTGACCAGCACGTAGCCGGGGAAGAACTTCCGCTCGGAACTGACCTTCTGGCCGCGACGGACCTCGACCACCTCTTCGGAGGGGACCAGGATGTCACCGAAATGGTCGGACAGACCCTTCTGAGCCGCCTGCTCCTTGATGTGCTGGGCGATCTTCTTCTCGAAGCCTGAATAGACGTGAACGACGTACCAACGTTTTGCCATGGTCGTTCCTCAGCCTCCCAGCCCAAAAAGTTCACGTACGCCCAGGCCGATGATCTGGTCGACGACAAAGAAGAAAACCGACGTCATGGTGGCCATTGCCAGCACGGCACCTGTCGTCACCAGCGTGGCGCGACGTGTGGGCCATGTGACCTTGCTTGCCTCGGCGCGGACATCTTGCACAAATTTCGCGGGACTGACCGACACGAAACACCCTTCTTGAACCACCACGCCGCTGTCCGGACCGGAGCGCGGACGAGGCCGGAAACACCCAAATACTGCATGTCGGGGGCACCGTCACGGTCCGGGCGGGAAAACTCCCGACCGGGGCGAGTGGCAGGGGTGGAGGGTCTCGAACCCACAACCTCCGGTTTTGGAGACCGGCGCTCTAGCCAATTGAGCTACACCCCTGCAAGCCGCCTGCGGCGCCGACCAACGGAATAGCGGAAAGCTGTTCCCCTGGCCACCCGTGCGAACCCGGCGCAGGCAGCGGAAAAAAGTATGCCCAGCGGGTAAAGTCAAGAGGGGGGAGGCGATTCGTTCTTCCCGGTGTTGATTCATGCCCTTGCGGGATGGCGGAGAGGGCTTGCCGGAGAGGCGGGTTCGGCGGTATGGAAGGGCCATATGGGCGGGCGTAGCATAGTGGTAATGCAGTAGCCTTCCAAGCTTCTGAGGAGGGTTCGATTCCCTTCGCCCGCTCCATTCTCCCGAATTCTCCGCGCATGATCCGATCGTCTTCCATCAAGCCGCATCTGGTGCTGGCTGCCTGCTGCCTCAGTCTTTTTCTGGTGATGATGGACGTGACCATCGTCAACGTGGCGCTGCCGGCGATTCGCGCCGGGCTGGGGGGCGGACTGTCGACCCTGCAATGGGTGGTGGATGCCTACACGCTGGTGGTCGCGACGCTGCTGGTGCTGGCGGGATCGACCGCCGACCGGATCGGACGGCGGCTGGTGTTCACTTCGGGAATCGTCGTCTTCTGCCTCGGCTCGCTTCTGTGCGGGCTGGCGCCTGGTGCGTGGGCGCTGGTGCTGGCGCGCGGGTTCCAGGGGCTGGGCGGGGCGATGCTGAATCCGGTGGCGCTTTCGATCATTGCCAATGTCTTCGTCGAGCCCGCGGCACGGGCGCGGGCGATCGGCGTGTGGGGCGCGATGTCGGGGCTGGCGCTGGCGCTGGGGCCGCTGATCGGCGGCATGCTGACGACGCTGGTGGGCTGGCGTGCCGTGTTTCTGGTCAATCTGCCTGTGGGGGCGCTGGCGCTGGTATTGAGCCTGCGGGTGATTCCCGAATCGCGGGCGGTTCATGTGCGGCCGATCGACCGGGCGGGGCAGGCGCTGGTGGCCCTGATCCTGGCGGCCGCTACCGCCGCCCTGATCGAAGCGCGGGATTATGGATGGGATGCGCCGGTGATTCGCGCGGGGCTGGCGATTGCGGCGGTGGGGCTGGTTGTGCTGTACCGGGTGGAACGGCGCAGCGCGCATCCGCTTCTGGACCTGCGGTTTTTTCGTGCGTTGCCTTTTTCCGGAGCGATCGTGATCGCGGTCTTCGCGTTTGCGATCTTCAGTTCGTTCCTGTTCCTGAACACGCTCTATCTTCAGGAATCGCGCGGCCTATCGGCCATGCGGGCGGGGTTGTACACGCTGCCCTTCGCGCTGGGGGTCGTGGCGTGCGCGCCGCTGTCGGGACGGCTGGTGGGGGCGCGTGGCGCGCGGTTGCCGCTGATGCTTTCGGCGTGCGGGCTTGGGAGTGGGGCGCTGCTGCTGACGGGGCTGACGCCGACGACGCCGCCTGGGGTGCTGCTGCTCTCATACAGCCTGTGCGGCTGTGGCTTCGGGTTGTGCAACGCGCCGATCACCAACAGCGCCGTTTCGGGGATGCCGCGCGATCAGGCGGGGCTGGCGGCGGCGCTGGCCTCGACCAGCCGGCAGGTCGGCGCGCTGTTGGGTGTGGCGCTGTCGGGGACGATGATGGGCGCGGTGCTGACCCGCGCGGCGGGGAGCGGCGCCGCGCTGGCGCTGGCGACGCACCGGATCTGGTGGCTGCTGGTGGCGCTCTCCTGCGCGGTGGGCGCGCTGGGGTTTTTCACGACCGGGGGACGGGCGCGGGCCAGTGCGCAGGCGGCGCGGGCGCTGTTCGATGATGCGTCCGCGCCTGTGCCCGTGGCGGGTTACAGGACCGACAGCACGCCGCCATCGACATAGAGCGTCTGGCCGTTGACGAAGGACGAGGCGTCCGAGGCCAGGAAGATGGCGGCGCCCTGGAGTTCCTCCACCTTGCCCCAGCGACCGGCGGGCGTGCGCTTCGTCAGCCAGGCGTTGAATTCCGGGTCTTCGACCAGGGCGCGGTTCAGGGGCGTTTCGAAATAGCCGGGGCCGATGGCGTTGATCTGCATGCCGTGGCGTGCCCAGTCGGCGCACATGCCGCGGGTGAGGTTCTTCACCGCGCCCTTGGTGGCGGTGTAGGGCGCGATGCCGGGGCGGGCCAGTTCGCACTGTACGCTGCCGATATTGATGATCTTGCCCATGCCGCGCGGGATCATGTGCCGGGCGACCGCCGTGCCGACGAAAAATACGCTGTCGAGATTGGTGCGGATGATCTCGGACCAGTCCTCGGGCGGGAAGGCGTCGAGCGGAGCGCGGCGCTGGATGCCGGCATTGTTGACCAGGATGCGGATCGGCCCGTCTTCGGCCTCGATCGCGCCGACTGCATCCTCGACCGCCTGGCGGTCGGTGACGTCGAAGGGGCGGGTCAGGATGGTGCGGGTGGCGCCCTGCGGCGTGGTGTCGCGCAGGCGGGCGGCGGCTTCCTCCAGCTTCGTCGCATCGCGTCCGTTCAGGATGACGTGAGCGCCGGCGTCGGCCAGGCCGGCCGCGATGGCGTAGCCGATTCCGCCGCTGGAGCCGGTGACGAGGGCCAGCCGGCCGGTCAGGTCGAAAAGGGGCGAAGCGGGCATGGGTGTTTCCTTCTTTCCTGCTCGGATGCGTCCGTCGCTGGGCGGGCGCATCGTGCGTTTGATGATATATGTGGCTTTGGTCGCCGGGCGAGGTGACTATAAGCGCGTCGCGGATGGATAACGCACCAACGCGCGGAGTGGTCGCGATGCGCAGGGGCATGGGCGGAGATGGCAGGCAGGCGGATGACGGGCGAGGAAGCGACGGGCAGCGCGCGGCGGACGACGGAGCCCGACGCCGCGGCGGTCGTGGCGCGCGCCAGCGTGCGGCCGACCATCATCGACGTATCCGTGCGGGCCGGCGTGTCGCGGATGACGGTGTCGCGCGCGCTGCGCGCCCCGCATCTGGTGCGGCCCGATACGCGCGAGGCGATCGCGCGGGCGATCGAGGAACTTGGCTATGTGCCCGACCGGGCGGCCGAGGCGCTTTCGACCCGGCGCAGCGGATTCGTCGGCCTCGTGGTGCCGACGCTGACCAATACCAATTTCGCCGATGCGGCACGCGGCCTGACCGACATCATCCGTCGGGAAGGTTATGAGTTGCTGATCGGGTATACCGACTATGACGAAAACGCAATGCTGAGGCATGTGCGGGACATGCTGGGGCGGCGGGCGGAGGCGCTGGTGCTGCCGGCGGGGCCGCGTGGGCCGGCGCTGCGGGCGCTGCTGGCGGGCGAGACGATTCCCATCGTGCAGATGGCGGGGCTGGTGGCGGACCCGGTGCACCCCATGGTCGGGTACTCCAACCACGAGGCCGGACGACTGGCCGCCCGCCACCTGATCGCGCTGGGCCATACCCGAATCGGGGTGCTGGCGGCGGAAGGCGACGGCCTGTCCTGCGACCATCGTGGCGGGAGGCGGCTGGAGGGTTTCGTGGAGGTGCTGCGCGAGGAGGGACTGGGGGAGGACCTGGTAGAGCGGATGGGCAAGCCGCCGGTCTCGTTTACCCAGGGTGGGCAGGCCATGGGTGCGCTGCTGGACCGGGCGCCGGACCTGCATGCCGTCTTCGCCGTGTCCGATCTGGTGGGCGTGGGGGCTTTGATGGAATGCCGGCGCCGGGGCGTGCGGGTGCCGGAGGACGTGTCGCTGATGGGGTTTGGCGGGTTCGAGATCGGCGGCGCCGTGGTGCCCGCGCTGACGACGGTGGCGGTCGATTACCGTGCCATCGGCGAGCGGACGGGGACCATGGTACTGGACCTGCTGGCGGGCCGGCACGACGTGCCGCGCATCGTCGATCTGGGCGTGACGCTGATGCAGCGCGAGACGACGGCCTTCCGCCCCGCGCTGCTCTCGGTGCCGGCCTGACGCGCGTGTTGCGCGTGGCGGATCAGCATGCTAGAGGCGCGCCATCGGCTTGGACTTCGTGCCGGGCCGTTGGCGCGCTGCAATGACCTAAAGACACTGGGATGGAAAGACCGACCGTGGTTTCGGGTGGAACGACAACAATACCGATCGCCTCCGTTGCCAATGGCCTGCCCGGTCGTTACGCGACGGCCCTCTACGATTTCGCCGCCGAACGCTGGCTGCTTGATGACGTGCTGGACCATGCGGCGGCGCTGCGGCGCCTGATCGCGGAAAGCGCCGAACTGCGCGCCGTCCTGACGAATCGCACGCTGGATATCGCCGTGTCGACGAAGGCGCTGGATGCCGTGCTGGAAGCCCAGGGCTTCGGGTGGGTCATCCGCAATTTCGTGGGCGTGGTCGCCCGCAACCGCCGGCTGCCCCGCCTGGCCGAGATCCTGGACGCCGTGGCGGCGATCGCGGCGGGCCGCCGTGGCGAGGCCGTGGCCGAGATCGTGTCGGCCCAGCCGCTGACGGACGTGCAGCGCATACAGATTCAGGGCCGCCTCGCCGAGGCCGGCTATTCCAAGGTCAATATTCAGGAGCGCGTTGACGCGGCTCTGCTGGGCGGTCTGGTCGTGCGCGTCGGCGCCCGGCTCTATGACACCAGCCTCAATTCCCGCCTGACCCGCCTGCACCACGCCATGAAGGGAGCCGCGTGATGGAAATCCGTCCCGCTGAGATTTCGGATATCCTCAAGCAGCAGATCGCCTCGTTCGACACGAGTGCCGAGGTCGCCGAGACCGGCACGATCCTGTCGGTCGGCGACGGCATCGCCCGCGTCTATGGCTTGCAGAACGTGCAGGCCGGCGAGATGGTCGAGTTCCCGGCCTCCGGCCAGCAGGGCATGGCGCTGAACCTCGAGAACGACAATGTCGGCGTCGTGATCTTCGGCGACGACTCCGAGATGCGCGAAGGCGACACCGTTGCCCGCACCGGCAAGGTGGTCGAAGTGCCGACCGGCAAGGCCCTGCTGGGCCGCGTGGTCGACGGTCTGGGCAACCCGATCGACGGCAAGGGGCCGCTGGTCGGCGACGTGATCATGAAGCGCGCCGACATCAAGGCGCCCGGCATCATGCCGCGCCAGTCGGTCAGCGAGCCGATGCAGACCGGGATTAAGGCGATCGACGCGCTGGTGCCGATCGGGCGCGGGCAGCGCGAACTGATCATCGGCGACCGCCAGACCGGCAAGACCGCCATCCTGATCGACACCATCGTCGCGCAGAAGCCGGTCAACGCGCTGGGCGACGACAAGAAGTCGCTGTACTGCATCTATGTCGCCATCGGGCAGAAACGCTCGACCGTGGCGCAGCTGGTGCGCACGCTGGAAGAGGCCGGTGCGATGGAATATTCCATCGTCGTCGCCGCCACGGCGTCCGACCCGGCGCCGATGCAGTATCTGGCCCCGTATGCCGCCTGCGCCATGGGCGAATATTTCCGCGACAACGGCATGCATGCGCTGATCGTCTATGACGATCTGTCCAAGCAGGCCGTGGCCTATCGCCAGATGTCGCTGCTGCTGCGCCGTCCGCCGGGCCGTGAAGCCTATCCGGGCGACGTGTTCTACCTGCATTCGCGTCTGCTGGAACGCGCGGCCAAGATGTCGGACGAATATGGCGCGGGTTCGCTGACGGCGCTGCCGGTCATCGAGACGCAGGCCGGCGACGTGGCGGCCTATATTCCGACCAACGTGATCTCGATCACCGACGGCCAGGTGTTCCTGGAGACCGACCTGTTCTATCGCGGCATCCGTCCGGCGGTGAACGTTGGCGGCTCGGTGTCGCGCGTCGGTTCCGCCGCGCAGATCAAGGCGATGAAGCAGGTTGCCGGCAAGATCAAGCTGGAGCTGGCGCAGTATCGTGAAATGGCGGCGTTCTCGCAGTTCGCCTCGGACCTCGATCCGGCGACGCAGAAGCAGCTTGCCCGTGGTGCGCGTCTGGTCGAGCTGCTGAAGCAGCCCGAGACCTCGCCGCTGCCGGTCGAGGAGCAGGTGTGCGTGCTGTTTGCCGGCACGCGCGGCTTCATCGACAACGTGCCGGTGGAGAAGGTGACGGCCTTCGAACGCCAGCTTCGGACCGAACTGCATGCGGCCGGCCAGGACATCCTGGACTCGATCCGTACCGAGCGGCAGATCACCAAGGACAACGAGGTCCGTCTGACCGACTTCCTGACGGCGTTCAGCCGTCAGTTCGCGGGCTGAAGGCGGACAGGCACCCATGGCATCCCTGAAGGACCTTCGCGCGCGGATCGGGAGCGTCAAATCGACGCGGAAGATTACCAGCGCCATGAAGATGGTGGCGGCGGCCAAGCTGCGCCGGGCCCAGACCCGCGCCGAAGCCGCCCGCCCCTATGCGGCGGCGATGCGCCGGATGCTGGCTGAACTGGGTGCCGGCACGCGCGGCCAGAGCGGCCTGCCGACCCTGCTGGCCGGCACGGGCAACGACCGGGTTCACCTGCTGATCCCGATCACCAGCGACCGTGGGCTGGCGGGTGGCTTCAACGCCAACGTCAACCGCAGGACGCGCGACCTGATCGGCCAGTTGCAGGCCGAGGGCAAGACCGTTCGCCTGCTGCCGGTCGGCCGCAAGGGCGGCGATTATCTGATGCGCGAATTCTCCGACCTGATCCTGGATAAAATCCATGGATCGGGCGGCAAGGAGATTCCGTTCTCGGCCGCTGCCGAACTGGGCGAGCGGATCGCCGCGATGGCGGAGAAGGGCGAATTCGACGTTTGCACGCTGGTGTATAACCGCTTCCAGAACGTGATGTCGCAGACGCCCACCACGATGCAGCTGATTCCGCTGGCGCTGCCGGCGAATGACGTGGCGGCCTCGGCCGACGCGCCGGTTTACGAATTCGAGCCGGGCGAGGAAGAGCTGCTGTCCAGCCTGCTGCCGCGCAACCTCCAGGTGCAGATCTATGCGACGCTGCTGGAGAGTGCCGCGGGCGAGCAGGGCGCACGCATGACGGCGATGGACAATGCCACGCGCAACGCGGGCAAGGCCATCGACCGGCTGACGCTGAAATACAACCGTACCCGCCAGACCAACATCACCAACGAACTGATCGAGATCATCTCGGGCGCCCAGGCGCTCTGAGCAACGATCCGCTTCCCTCGCCGCAGGAGCTGACCCCATGTCGGAAACCAAAGTGAATGAGGCTCCTGCCGCCACGCAGGGCCAGTCCAGCAACATCGTCGGCCGCGTGACGCAGGTGCGCGGCGCCGTTGTGGACGTGCAGTTCGAAGGCACGCTGCCGCATATTCTCGACGCGCTGCATGTCACCTTCAACGGCCAGACGGTCGTGCTGGAAGTGGCGCAGGAAATCGGCGAGCACGAAGTGCGCTGCATCGCCATGGACTCGACCGACGGGCTGACCCGTGGCGCCGAGGTCGTGGCGACGGGCAACCAGATCACCGTGCCGGTCGGCCCCGGCACGCTGGGCCGCATCCTGAACGTGATCGGCGAGCCGATCGACGAGCGTGGCCCGGTGCCCGCGACCAAGCGCTACCCGATCCATCGCAAGGCGCCGTCGTTCGAAGAGCAGGCGGCCGCGACCGAGATCCTGGTCACGGGCATCAAGGTCGTCGACCTGCTGTGCCCGTACCTGAAGGGTGGCAAGATCGGCCTGTTCGGCGGCGCCGGCGTGGGCAAGACCGTCATCATCCAGGAACTGATCAACAACATCGCCAAGGCGCATGGCGGCGTGTCGGTGTTCGCCGGCGTCGGCGAGCGGACCCGCGAAGGCAACGACCTGTATTATGAAATGCAGGACGCGGGCGTGATCAAGCTGGGCGAGAACACCACCGAGGGTTCCAAGGTGGCGCTGGTTTATGGCCAGATGAACGAGCCGCCGGGCGCGCGCGCGCGCATCGCGCTGTCGGGCCTGTCGCTGGCCGAGTATTTCCGTGACGAGGAAGGGCAGGACGTTCTGTTCTTCGTCGACAACATCTTCCGCTTCACGCAGGCGGGTGCCGAGGTTTCGGCGCTGCTGGGCCGTATCCCCTCCGCCGTGGGCTACCAGCCGACGCTGGCGACCGAGATGGGCGCGCTTCAGGAGCGCATCACCTCGACCAAGAAGGGCTCGATCACCTCGGTGCAGGCCGTTTACGTGCCGGCCGACGATCTGACCGACCCGGCGCCTGCCGCGACCTTCGCGCATCTGGACGCCACGACGGTGCTGAACCGTTCGATCGCGGAAATGGGCATCTATCCGGCCGTCGATCCGCTGGATTCGACCTCGCGTTCGCTGGACCCGAAGATCGTCGGCGAAGAGCATTATCAGGTGGCGCGCGACGTGCAGCGCATCCTGCAGACCTACAAGTCTTTGCAGGATATCATCGCCATTCTGGGCATGGACGAGCTGTCGGAAGACGACAAGCAGCTGGTGGCGCGTGCGCGCCGCATCCAGCGCTTCCTGTCGCAGCCCTTCCATGTGGCCGAAGTCTTTACCGGCGCGCCGGGCAAGCTGGTTTCGCTGGAAGACACCGTGCGGTCGTTCAAGGCGATCGTGGCCGGCGAGTATGACCACCTGCCCGAAGGTGCGTTCTACATGGTCGGCTCGATCGAAGAAGCGGTCGCGAAGGCCGAGAAGATGAAGGAATCGGCCTGAACGGCCGGCTCCCGCGCAAGGAAGACAGCCCATGTCGATTGAGGTCGAGATCGTCAGTCCCGAGAAGGTTCTCTTCTCGCGCGCTGTCGAGATGGCGGTGATTCCGGGCCTGGAGGGCGATATCGCCGCCATGCCCGATCGCGCGCCGATGATGCTGCTGCTGCGCGGCGGTGTGGTCGAACTGTATGAAAATGGCGTGGTGACGGAACGGTTTTTCGTTGCCGGCGGGTTTGCCGACATGACGGCGACCCGGTGCACCATCCTGGCCGACCAGGCGACGGCGCTGGCCGATCTGTCGGTGGCCGATGCGCAGAAGCGGCTTGCCGGGCTGGAGGCGTCTTACGACGCCGCCGACAAGATGAACGTGCCGGCGCTGGACCTGCTGATGGCGAAGATGCAGTCCGCGCGGGCCGAAATCGAAGCCGCCGGCGGCGAGGCCGTGAAGGCCGCCTGAGACTTTCGGCCGCAGACTGGTTTCATGTGGAACGCCCCCGGCTCCTGCGAGTCGGGGGCGTTTTGCGTTCTTGGCCGATCGGTTGAAAAGTCTTTGTGGAGGCTTGTCGCGAGGTTTCGGTGCGGGGCGATGTCTGCGCTGGTTACTGCTTTTAAAATACCCATCTGGTTGGGTTTTGTGATAGAAGGGGATATGCCGACGGTTCATCGGGAGGGCCGCTTCCGGTTCGTAATCTATCTGAATGACCATGACCCGGCCCATGTTCATGTGTTCTGTGATGGACGGGAGATCGTTATCAATCTCGGGGAAGCCAGGGTGGCGATCCGGGACATCGATCCTGGTGTGAAGCGGCCGGACGTATGTGAGGCGTTCAGGATCGCGGTGGAACGGCGCGAAACGCTATTGCAGGCATGGAGGACGATTGATGCGCAGCGATCGTGATATCGAGAAACAGATCGACGCTGCCTATGAACGGGGGCGTATCCGGCGTGAGACCGTACTGCAGGCTGTTGCCGCCGGGTATGATGCCACGACCGGTCGCGTGACGGTCGAATTGTCCAACGGCACCCGTTTCGAATTCCCGGCGACTCTGGCGCAGGGCCTCGAAGGGGCGACACCCGAGCAACTGGCCCAGGTGGAAATCATGGGGGGCTACGGCCTGCACTGGGAGGCACTGGATGTCGACTTGCTGGTGCCGGAACTGATGGTCGGACTGTTTGGTTCCCGTGCCTATATGGCGGCAAAGGCGGGGCGGCAGGCTTCTCCAGCCAAGGCGGCAGCGGCACGGCGGAATGGCACCAAGGGCGGAAGGCCGCGAAAAGTGGCATGATGCGGCAGGCCGGAGTGTTTAGCGTTCTTGGCCGTTCGGTTCAGGAGCCTTTATCGCCGCGCGTTGCGAGGCTCCTGAACGGATAAAAGTCTTTTTGCTTCTTTTTCTTCAGAAAAAGAAGGCCTTTAACCCCGCCCGCGATAGCCCGGCACGCCCTGGTCGGGAATCCACACATCGGCCGGCGGGGCGCCGGTCTGCCAGAACACGTCGATGGGCATGCCGCCGCGCGGATACCAGTAGGCGCCGATGCGCAGCCAGACCGGGGACAGCAGATCGACCAGCGTGGTGGCGATCTGGACCGAGCAGGCCTCGTGGAACGCGCCGTGATTGCGGAAGCTGGTCAGGAACAGCTTGAGCGACTTGCTCTCCACGATCCACTGGTCGGGCACGTAGTCGATGACCAGGTGCGCGAAATCCGGCTGGCCGGTGACGGGGCAGAGCGACGTGAATTCCGGCGCGGTGAAGCGGACGAGGTAACGCCGGTCGCGATGGGGGGCGGGGACGCGCTCCAGCGTCGCGTCCTCGGGGCGGGCGGGCTGGGCGGCGGCGCGGCCCAGTTGTGTGAGGGCCTGGGTGCCGTCGTCGGGCGGGGTGGATGCGCTCACGTTCCGTGATCCTTGCTGCGGGGCTGTGGAGAGGGGTGATGCCGGAGCCGCCTTTGCCGCGTCAAGCGGCGGTTTTCTCCCTTGGGTGCTTTCGCACCGGTGGAACCCCATGATAACAGGACAACATGGCGCGTGCACTCAAAGCGGGTTTTCCCGCCCCTGTCCTGATGACCTCCACCGACGAACTGGTTGCGGTTGTCGAACGATTGCGGCGGGAGCCGTTCGTGACGATCGATACCGAGTTCGTCCGCGAACGGACCTACTGGCCGGAACTGTGTCTGGTGCAGTTGGCCGGCGAACACGACGTGGTGGTGGTGGACACGCTGGCGCCCGGACTGGACCTGTCGGCGCTGGGCGCACTGCTGGACGATCCGGCGGTGACCAAGGTGTTTCATGCCGCGCGGCAGGATCTGGAAATCTTCCTGCATCTGTTCGGCCGGTTGCCGGCGGCGCTGTACGATACCCAGGTGGCGGCGATGGTCGCCGGCTATGGCGACCAGGTGGGGTATGACAATCTGGTCTCGTCGCTGACGGGCGCGCATATCGACAAGGCGCACCGCTTCTCCGACTGGTCCGCCCGGCCGCTGTCGCCGGCGCAGATTGCCTATGCCGCCGCCGACGTGACGTATCTGCGCACCGTCTATCAGCTTCTGCGCGAGCGGCTGGAGACGGAAGGGCGCACGGAATGGGTGGCGGCCGAACTGGCGGTGCTGACCCG
Source organism: Gluconacetobacter sp. (assembly GCF_047721585.1). NCBI lineage: Bacteria > Pseudomonadati > Pseudomonadota > Alphaproteobacteria > Acetobacterales > Acetobacteraceae > Gluconacetobacter > Gluconacetobacter sp. Next base: position 1,785 of record NZ_JBDNXE010000109.1, on the reverse strand, counting down.
GCCCGAGACGTTCCGCCCCGATCCGGAGACCCTGTGGGAGAAGATGCGCCCGCGCACCAGCAACCGGCGGATGCTGGGCATTCTGCGGGCCATTACCGCATGGCGCGAACTGGAAGCCCAGCGGGTGAACGTGCCGCGCCAGCGGCTGCTGAAGGACGAGAGCCTGCTGGAGATCGCGGCGACCGCCCCGACCGATGCCGAGGCGCTGGCGCGCGTGCGCGGCGTGTCGCGCGGGTTTGCCGAGGGACGCAGCGGGGCCGGGCTGCTGGAGGCCATCGCGGCGGCGCATGCGCTGCCCGAGGCAGCGCTGCCGCGCCAGAACAAGGGCAAGGACGGTCCGCGCCCGTCGCCCGCGCTGGTCGCGCTGCTGAAAGTGCTGCTGGCGGCGTGCTGCGAGGAGCATGACGTGGCGCCGCGCCTGGTGGCGTCGTCGGAGGATATCGACCGGCTGGCGCTGGAGGCCGAGCCCGACCTGCCGGTGATGCAGGGCTGGCGGCGGGTGGTGTTCGGCGAGGATGCGCTGGCGCTGAAGGCCGGGACCATGCTGCTGGGCGTGGATGGGACGCGCATTCGCCGGGTCGGGTGCTGATAGCCTGACCGGACTGTGGGCCGGTGAGCGAGGGCGGCTCTTCAGGGGGCGCGCCCGGCGTGTGTGTCCGGGCATTGGAGCGGAGCGGCCTTGAGGGGCCGCGCGCATCGACGCGCGGGGGCGCGTTCGATCGTCGTCGGCGCATATGTACGGACAGGTTTCGCACCGTTTTTCCCCCGGGTTGTGAACAGGTTACTCCCAGCCTTGTCCACAAGATTTTGTGGTGGGATGGTTGAGTCCACCACAAGATAAGCCTAGTTTTCGGCTGTCCTTCGTCAGGAGAGATGGCATGGCTATGGAATGGACCGAGGAGACGATTGCGCGTCTCCGCGCGCTTTGGCAGCAGGGGCTGTCGACGGCCGAGATCGGTCGCCAGCTTTCGGTGACGAAGAACGCGGTTGTAGGCAAGGCGCATCGCCTCGGTCTACAGGCGCGTCCGTCACCAATTCGCAGACCGCCGGCTTCGGCCGGTGCGGCTGAACCCGGTGAGGCAGTCGTCGCACCGGCTCCGGCCCTGGCCACGGCTTCGGCCCTAGCCACGGCTTCGGCTCCGGCCACGGAAACCGCTGCCGCCGCTTCGGCGTCGGTCGTGGCGCCGCCGGCCGTGTCGCCGGTTGTTGCGGCGGCTCCCGCGCCCGTTGCGGTGGTGCCTTCGGCGGTCGTGTCGCCTGTGGTGGCACCTGTTGTGCCGGTGGCGCCGCGTGTGGCCGAGGCCGCGCCGGTCGTGAGTCCGGTCCGGCAGCAGGCCGAGCCCGTGCCGCAGGCGCCGGTGCGCGCCGAGCGTGAGCCGGTGGTGCAGGCGGCTCCGCCGTCGCCGCCGGTGGTGGCCCCGAGCGTGTCGCGGCCGGAAACGCCGCGTGCGCCGTTGCGCGCGGTCTCCAGCCCGGCGCCGCGTCGCAGCGGCCTGAGCTGCTGCTGGCCGCTGGGCGATCCGGGCACGCCGGGCTTTCATTTCTGCGGGGCGACGCCGGTCCCTGGAAAGCCTTACTGTGCCGAACATGCGCAGCTTGCCTATGTGAAGCTGCGCGATCGGCGCGACAACGTGGCCTGAGACAACGTGGCCTGACACGCCCGCACGCCGGGCATTCATGAAAAAACGCCGCGGATCGTTATGATCCGCGGCGTTTTTTTGTGTCTTCGCGCATGTCCGCGGCGGGCCGCGGGGGGCGGGACCCCCCCCCCGCCCGGGGGGGGGG
>NZ_JBDNXE010000108.1:0-14291 GCF_047721585.1 Gluconacetobacter sp. | reverse complement strand
GCCGAAATCTGGACGAAGCGCAGCGCCGCCGCGTCGTCCAGCAGACGGGCGATGGTCGTCTTGCCCACCCCCGGGCCACCCCACAGGATCAGGCTGGCAAGCGTCCCCCGATCCAGCATCCGCCGCAGCGCGCCATCCGGCCCCAGCAGATGATCCTGCCCCACCACCTCGTCCAGCGATGCCGGGCGCAGCCGGTCGGCCAGCGGCTGCGTGCGCGGCGGCGCCGAACGCCCACGCCGCCCGGCCGGATCATGCCGGGTATCGACAGCCGCCGGACCACCGAACAGATCCCCGCTTCCCCGCTCATCCCGCCTGCCCGTCATGCCGCCCCGCCTGCCCGTCCCGCATCAGATCCACGCCGTTGTCCTGTTCGATATCACGGCCATGGTCCCGCACAGAAATGGGATCACCGCGAGGCCCATGCCATACCGGCCCGACGGCAAAGTGCTCAGGAGACGCCGCCGGACCGCATCCCCGGCCGCACCCGCCGAAGCCACGCCGCCACCGCCAGCGCGGCAAAGGGCCGGAACAGCAGCCGGTCGGGCACCAGATTACGAAAATGAATGATCACGCCCGAGATCACGGCGACGATCAGCCCGATGGCGGCCATCTCCGTCACCAGATTGCCCCATATCGGCCCGCGATAGAGCGACTGGCGCAGGTCGAAGAACAACTGCCCGCCCGATGTCTCGCGCGCCGTCAGCACGGCGCCGTCACGCGGATCGAGCACCGGCCCGATAGAAGCATGTCCGTCGTAATGCAGGATGCGCAGCACCGGATCGCGTGCCGACGGCAGGTTGACGAACGCCACCACCCCGGTCTCACGCAACGCCCGTACCCGCTCGCCCGCGCGATCCAGCGCCTCGCCGGTCATGGCGACAGCGGGCAGCGCCGCCAGTTCCGGCTGCATCCAGCGCGTGATTTCGGTGTCGAAGAGGGCCAGCGTGCCAGCCGTAAACACCACGACCAGCACCAACCCGCCGACGAAGCCGACCCACGCATGCAGCCAGCCCGTGCGAAGGCGCAGGATATCGCGCATCAGCAACCGGTCAGATGCAGAAACGGCACGGCAAGCACCACGATGACGGAAGCCCCCGACCGGCGCCCCGGCAGCGCGAACAGCACGACGATCAGCAACGGCAGCACCGCCACCGCAAGGCTCTGGAGCAGAATCGCCTCGCCTCCGATTCGCCCGGAGGCCAACGAGAACAGTCCCAACGCGCCCAGATAGGCAGTGGCCGCGACGGCAATCAGCCGCCCCAGCCATCGCTTCCATATCCCGCCCGCTCCGAACCGTGCCGTGTCGCGAGATTTGAGAGTCATTCGCATGTGTCTTTCAGGCAACATTCGGTCTGGAGAATACCACGGAGAATACGTCATGGCTCGCGCCGTATTACGACATATTCTCATTTGCGTCTATGTGTCGGCTCCCTTTACGGCTTGTCAATGAGGCCGCCTGTGTACATTCGACCGCTTTCCGCCTTCTTCCGCCGCACGACGGCTTATTCAACGATGCTGATGTTGTCGGTATCGATACCGGCCGCCGCATCGGCCCAGGATCAGGCGCAGGTCCAAACCATCCCCCGAAAACCCGAAAAAATCACCGCAGCGCCCGCAACGGCCACCCAGACCGGCACGACGCGCCAGACAGGCCCCTCCGACGAGCAGATTGTCGTGCTGGCCCGGCGCCGCAACCAGATGGAAGTCATCTCCGGCGGCCAGCTCGGCGTCCTCGGCACCAAGAAGGGCCTGGACGTGCCCTTCAACGTCCGCAGCTACACCTCGGCCCTGATCCTGAACCAGCAGTCGCAGACGCTCGGTCAGGTGCTGGAAAACGACCCGTCGGTGCGCACCACCTATGGTTACGGCAATTTCTCCGAGCAGTTCGTCATTCGCGGCTTCCCCGTCTATGGCGACGACGTGTCGATCAACGGGCTCTATGGCATCGTGCCCCGCCAACTCGTCTCGCCGCAGCTTTACGATCAGGTGCAGGTACTCAACGGCGCCAGCGCGTTCCTCAACGGCGCGGCCCCCGGCGGCTCCTCCATCGGCGGCAACATCAACTTGATGTTCAAACATGCCGGCGAAACCCCGCTGACCCGCCTGACCGGCGACTATGAGAGTGCTGGCATGGGCGGCGGCAATGTCGATGTCAGCCGCCGTTTCGGCACCGACAACCAGTTCGGCGTGCGGATCAATGTCGCGGGCAAGAGCGGCCAGACGGCGATCGACCTGGAACGCCGCCATTCGGTCACCGTCGGCGGCGGCTTCGACTGGCGCAGCCGCGACGGCGCGACCCGCGTGACGCTGGACATGGATTACGAAAACCAGGGCGTCAACCAGGGCCGCCCCGGCGTGCTGCTGGGCGCGGGCCTCACGCACGTTCCCCGCACGCCCTCCCCGTCAAGCAATTACGGCCAGCCCTGGACCTATACCGAGCTGAACTACATCTTCGGCATGCTCAACGTGGAGCATGATTTCTCGAAGCACCTGACGGCCTACGCCGCCTTCGGCGGCCTCGGCGGCAACGAGAAAGGGAATTATTCGACCCTGACCGTCACCAACGCCGCCACCGGCGCGGCCAGTGCCGGTTCGATGTACGTGCCCTACGTGCAGACCAACGAAAGCACCCGCGCCGGCATCCGGGCGCACTTCACCACCGGTCCGCTGAAGCACGAAATCAACGCGGGCGGCTCCGGCCTGTGGTCGGAGAGGGACACGGCCTATGCGTTCGCGCTGACATCGCTGACCACCAACCTCTACCGCCCGACATTCTACCGGCAATCGGCCCCCGAGACCTTCGTGGGCGGCAACGTCAACAACCCGCAGAAAAACGGCTACACCCGCCTCTACAGCCTGTTCTTCTCCGATACCGTGTCCGCGTTCGACGATCGCGTAGCCCTCACGGCAGGCTTCCGCTACCAGAACATGCTGGTGAACGATTACGGATACGGAAACTACTTCACCCGCTACAATCAGGATGCCTTCACCCCCGTCGTCGGGCTGGTGGTGCATCCCACGCGCCAGACCTCCCTCTATTTCAACCGGATCGAAGGGCTGGCGCAGGGCCCGCAGGCATCGGGCAACGTCATCAATACCGGGCAGGTGTTCCCGCCCTACCAGACGGTGCAATACGAAATCGGCGCGAAATACGATATCGGCCGCTTCAACACCACTCTCGCGCTCTACCAGATCGCACAGCCCAACGCGTACGCGGTGCCCTACGGCAATGGCGGGCAGTCCATCTTCTCGGTCGACGGGCAACAGCGCAATCGCGGCATCGAATGGACGGTCAACGGCGAGATCGTAAAGGGCCTGCGCTTCAACGGCGGCACCGCGATCATCGACGCGAACCAGCGGCGGACCGCGCTGGGCCTGTATGACGGCAATCGCGCCATCGGCGTGCCGGGCTACACCATCAACGCCAACCTCGAATACGACCTGCCGTTCCTCAAAGGCGGCACGCTGACGGGCCAGGCCATCCGCACCGGCCATCAATGGGCCGACAACGCCAACACCCTGAAGGTCCGGGGCTGGACACGATTCGACCTCGGCGCGCGCTATACGTTCCTGGTGGACCACAAGGCGCTGACCGCCCGCTTCGGCGTCGAGAATCTGGCCAACACCCGCTACTGGGCATCGGCCTTCGGCGGCTACCTGCTGCAAGGTATGCCCCGCACGTTCAAATTCTCGATCACGGCGGACCTGTAATCCCCGCTGATGGATGGTCACGTTCCGGTCGATGCGACGGATCAAATCTCGCGTTCCGGACGAACCGCCCGAAGCATGCTAGCTTTTCAGACCATCGCGCGGCCCGGTGCAAAAGCCGGCCGCGCAGCATTCGAGGAGGAAACGATGGCATATTCACGCAGGAAACACGTCGCGGCGCTCGGCCTGGGGCTGCTCGCCCTTCCGATGTCCGCCTTCGCGGCCGACAAGGTGACGGGCGACCTCAAGGGCAGCGACGGCGCCTCCCACGGCACGGTCGAGGTCACCGAAGCGCCCAAGGGCGTCATCCTGCGCATCACCGCGACCGGCCTCACACCCGGCTGGCACGGCGTGCATTTCCACGAAAAAGGCGCCTGCACGCCCCCCACGTTCAAGAGTGCCGGCGGTCATGTCCATGCGCACGATGTCGCCAAGCCGGTCCACGGCCTGCTCAACGCCAATGCCAACGATGAGGGCGACCTGCCCAACATCCATGTAGGCGCCGACGGCACCGCGACGGTCGAGCTTTATTCCACTCTGGTGTCCTTCAAGGGCGACGGCGGACGCCCCGCCCTGCTCGATGCCGACGGCTCCTCGGTGGTCATCCACGCCAAGCCCGACGACTACCAGACCCAGCCGATCGGCGGCGCCGGCGATCGCGTGGCCTGCGCGGTCCTGGCCCAGTAAGCCACCGCAGCCCGGTCGGGATGAGGCAGGTTGAACCTGCCTCATCCCCTCCGATTCGGCCCGGCTATCTCCCCGGATGCACGTTCCCGTAGGACGGCGCACCCAACCCCGGACATGAGCAATCGGACCCCAGCGGCACCTGAGTCGGCAGATGGCAGGTATAGACACCGGCCTTGCAGAGATATCCGTATCCGGCGATCGGCGTGCCCGGCGGCGGCGGATACCCCTCCGCCACACCAGTACACCCCGCCGGCACAACCGCCAGCCCTGCCAGAAGCAGGAACATCCGCCCCCGCGCAACCAGCGGGCGCGCAATCAGATCAGTCGCCATTTCATCCTCCCGTCCAAGAACCATGCGAATCCTGAAACGGCTGGCGGGACCAACGAGTTGCGCGCCCCGCGATCAACCCTTTTCGGCGATCGCGCGACCCGCCGCGTGGCCGCTGGCCCAGGCCCACTGAAAATTATAACCGCCAAGCCAGCCCGTCACATCCACCGCCTCGCCCACCGCATAAAGGCCGGGCACCTCCCGCGCCTCCATGGTGCGCGACGACAGGGCGCCCGTATCAATGCCCCCGCGCGTCACCTCGGCCTTGGCATAGCCCTCGCTGCCGGCCGGCATCAGGCGCCAACCGGCCAGCACCTGCCCCAGACGGTTCAACGCCGCGTCAGGTACATCGCCCACCGGCCGGTCCGGCAGGTGGCGCGCCGCCATCGCCTGGGCGAAACGCTGCGGCAGGAAACCGCCCAGCATCGTCCGCCCTTCCACCCGGGGCCGCTGCCGCTTCGCCTCGCGCAGCACCGCGCCGGCATCGCATCCAGGCAACAGGTTCAGGCAGATCTCCCGCCCCGGTTCCCAATAGGACGAAATCTGCAGGATCGCCGGGCCGGACAGGCCGCGATGGGTAAACAGCATCGCCTCGCGAAACCGCTTGCCGCCACACTGTGCCTGCACGTCCAGCGAAACGCCGGCCAGTTCGCGCGTCCATCCCTCCCCGGCCGCATCCAGCGTCAGCGGCACCAGCGCCGGAGCGGTCGCCGTCACACCCAACCCGAACTGCCGCGCAATCCCGTGCGCAAGACCGGTCGCCCCCATACGCGGGATCGAAAGCCCCCCAGTCGCCAGCACCAGCGCCGGCGCACGGAACACCCCGCGATCGGTCTCCACCCGGAACCCCTCGCCACCCGTCACCCCCACGATCCGGTGCGACAGGCGGATATCCACGCCACCGACCGCACATTCCGCCAGCAGCATGGCCACCACCTGCCGGGCCGATCCGTCGCAGAACAATTGCCCCAGCGTCTTCTCATGCCAGGCAATGCCATGGCGGCCGATCATCTCCAGAATGTCGGCGGGCCTGAACCGCGCCAACGCCGATTTGGCGAAATGCGGATTGCCGGAGAGAAACCGCCCCGGCTCGGTATCCAGATTGGTAAAGTTGCAGCGTCCGCCGCCCGAAATCAGGATCTTGCGCCCGGCCTCGTCCGCGTGGTCCAGCACCACCACCCGCCGCCCGCGCTGGCCGGCCGCCAGCGCCGCCATCAGCCCGGCCGCGCCCGCGCCCAGCACGATGGCGTCCGTCTCGATCATCAGGGACATCGCGCGATCAGAAATCGAGGTCGGCGTAATGATCCGGCGGCACGATCCCCGTCACCCGGTCGTTCAGCAGCGCGCGGAAACACGGGCGGGATTTCATCCGGGCGTACCAGTCCTTGGCCGCCGGCGCCTTGGTCCAATCGACATCGTTGATGAAATCCAGGCACGACAGATGCGCGGCGGCGGCGAAATCGGCCAGCGAGAGCGTCGGTCCCGCCAGCCATTTCCGCGTCTCGGCCAACCAGTCCAGATAAGACATGTGGTAGCGGATATTGGCATACCCCGCCCGCAGCGCGTTGCCGTCCGGGTTGCCGCGCCCCGCGATCCGCTTCATCACCTTCTCATGCAGCAGGTTCTGCGTCACTTCGCTGGCGAATTTCTCGTCGAACCACGCGACCAGCCTGCGCACCTCGACCCGCTCGGCCAGCGTGCGCCCCAGCAGCGGCGTGTCGGGATAGGCTTCTTCCAGATATTCGCAGATCACCGACGAATTGGGGATCGAAAGCCCGTTTTCCTCGACCAGCATCGGCACGGTGCCGGCCGGGTTGACCGCAAGATAGTCGGGCCGGCGTTCCCAGACCCGTTCCATCATCAGTTCGAACGGCAGCCGCTTCTCGCCCAGCACCAGACGAACCTTGCGACAAGAGGGCGAAAGCGGAAGATGATAGAGGATACGCATTCTACCAGTTTATGCCATCGCAACACGCCGCGCCAAGAGCCCTTGCACGCCCGGACGGAAATCGGCGCCCGAACGCGCGGATCGCTCGACAGCGCCCCGTTCTCACGGTAGCTGGTACGGGCTCCCTTCCCAGCAAACGTGAAGGTCCGTGACGCCCTTGTCCGACGAAACCCGCCCGCTTCCCCGCATTCGCGCCCGTGGCCGCTCTTTCCTGGCGCTGGTGCTCTCCCCCGAAGCCGAACTCGATGACTGGCTGCGCGGGCTGGATGCCCAGATCGCGCGCTCGCCTTCCTTTTTCGTGGGCAAGCCGATCATTCTCGATCTCGGCCTGCTGGCGGGCGATGCCGAAGGGCTGGCGGAACTCTATCCGGCCCTGCTGGAACGCGGGGTCAGGATCATCGGGATCGAGGGCGCCGACCCGGACTGGCCGGCCGTCGCCGGCTGGGACTGGCCCATGGCGTTCGAGGGCGGCCGTGCCGCCGGCACGGTAGAACTGCCCGACGAAGACACGGACGGCACGGCACCCGCCGTCGTCCAGCCATCCGGGCCATCATCGGCGCTGGTCGTCGAAGGGCCGGTGCGGTCCGGGCAATCGGTCCAGAACCCCGAAGGCGACGTGGTCGTCATCGGGTCCGTGGCATCGGGGGCCGAGATTTCGGCGGGCGGCTCGGTCCATGTCTACGGCACGCTGCGCGGGCGGGCGATCGCCGGCATGGGCGGGCAGACCGGGGCGCGGATCTTCGCCGGCGTGATGAAAGCGGAACTCCTGGCGATCGACGGCTATTATATGATTGCCGAGGAGATCGATCCAGCCCTGCACGGTCGCTCCGCCCAGGCGATGCTGGAAGACGATACCCTCGTCGTCCGGCCCCTGAACTGACGAACATTCCGCTTTCCCGTTGCCCTCACCACATTTCCGCCATTAGATTCATATTCAAGACGTTGCCGCAGAATGGCAGGTCCCGACATAAGGAAACACGCGTATGGCCAAGGTGCTGGTTGTCACTTCGGGTAAGGGCGGTGTGGGCAAGACCACATCGACCGCTGCCCTCGGCGCGGCACTGGCCCAGACCGGGAAGAACGTCGTCGTCGTCGATTTCGATGTCGGATTGCGCAACCTGGATCTGGTGATGGGCGCGGAACGCCGCGTGGTGTTCGACCTAATCAACGTCGTGCAGGGCGACGCCAAGCTGGCCCAGGCCCTGATCCGCGACAAGCGGGTGGAAACCCTCTCGATTCTTCCCGCCTCCCAGACCCGCGACAAGGACGCCCTGACCCCGGAGGGCGTCGCCCGGGTCATCGAGGAACTGCGCGAGAAATTCGACTGGGTGATCTGCGACAGCCCCGCCGGCATCGAGCGCGGCGCGCAACTGGCGATGTACCACGCCGACCAGGCGGTGGTGGTGACCAACCCCGAGGTCTCGTCGGTGCGCGACAGCGACCGCATCATCGGCATGCTCGACAGCACCACCGAGCGCGCCAAGAAGGGCGAAAAGATCGACAAACACCTGCTGCTGACACGCTACGACCCCGCCCGCGCCGCGCGCGGCGAAATGCTGCGCACCGAAGACGTGCTGGAAATCCTGTCGATCCCCCTGCTGGGCATCATTCCCGAAAGCGAAGAAGTCCTGCGGGCATCGAACCTCGGCATGCCGGTCACGTTATCCAATCCGACCAGTGCGCCGTCCCGCGCCTATTTCGAAGCGGTGCGCCGCCTGGAAGGCGAGACACTGGATGTCAGCGTGCCGACCGAACGCAAGGGCCTGTTCGACTGGCTGTTCAAGCGGAGTGTCGCATGAGTTTTCTGGCCTCATTCTTCGGACGAAAAACCTCGGCCCCCGTCGCCCGTGACCGTTTGCAGATCCTCCTGGCGCACGAACGCGCCGGCGAAGGCCAGTCGGAACTGATCGCCACGCTTCAGGAGGAAATCCTGGAGGTCATCAAGCGGCATATCTCGGTCGATCAGGACAAGGTCCAGATCAAGATGGATCGCGGCACAGGCGTCTCGATGCTGGAGATCGACATCGAGGTTCCCGAAACCAGACCTGCGGTCAAAACCGCCTGAACGGGCGCTTTCCAGCCGGGTCCGGCCTGACCGGCCCCGGCCACCCCACGGTCACCATCCCTGACGAACCCGCTCCGCATAGGGCACATCCTGGCGGCCCCATATTCTGATGGCGTTACCCAGCACCAGCAACGCCAATATATGGATATGGCGGCCGTACCAATCCAGCATGTCCAGGCAGAACGGCACCTGGAACCCAAAGCCGCCCACCATCAGGCAATCGCCCGCGATGATGACGACGACCGTCGCCACACCAACGGTCGGCGCACGATATCCCCCCTCACGGCTGGTCCCGCACCATACCTTGCGACAGCAACGGCTCGATCCAACTCCGCGCATAATCCGCATCGACAATCAGCGCGCGGGTCGCGGCCTCCGGATCATGCGCCCGCAGCGCGGCAATCAGGTCGTCATGGGGGTGGCGCATCCCGGCCGGCCGCGCGGGCGGCGCGGTACGGGCCAGCGCATAAAGCGGCCCGATCCGCGCCCACAGGTTATGCAGGATATTCGCCGTCAGCGGCAGGTCGGCAATGCCCGCCAGCATGGCATGAAAATCGGCATTCCCGGCCGCCATCATGCCTTCATCCTGCCGCGCGCAGGCAAGCTGGAACTGTTCATGCACATCCGACAGCGCATCCAGTTCCTCAGCCGTGGCGCGCAGAGCCGCCGCCTGGATCAGCCGGCTTTCCAGATCGACGCGCAGCGAATGGATTTCGCGAAAACTGGCGGGCGTGATCTCGGGCACCACCGCCGTATTGCGGTCGTTCAGGTCCAGCGCCTGCTCCGATACCAGCCGCAGCAGGGCCTCGCGCACCGGCGTGGGGCTCAACCCCAGCTCGGCCGCCAGCGGGCGCAGCACCAGCCTCTGGCCCACCTTGTAGCGGCTGCGGATCAGCCCGCCGCGAATATATTCATAGGCTTCGGCACTCAGCGCCCGCCGGCGATTCTCCATTGCCGCAGGGCTGGGCCGCGCCGCCTTCTCCGCGACATGCCCCCGCCCTTCAGGCAAAGCCGCCACACGCTCCATCACCTCACCCTCGTCCCAATCCTTCATCATCTCGTTACACCACGTCCTCGATAAACATGGACTGGCGTTCGAGGAAATCGCGATACGGGCCTTCCGTCCGTTCCAGCACGCTCACCGGCCCATCCTGCACGATCCGGCCATGATCCATCACCACGATGCGGTCGAAATCGCGCAGGGTAGAAAGCCGGTGCGCCACCGCAATCACGGTGCGCCCCACCTTCAGACGATCCAGCGCCTCCTGCACGCGCTGCTCGCTCTCGCTGTCCAGCGCGCTGGTGGCCTCGTCGAGGATCAGGATGGGCGCATTGCGCAGAAACGCGCGCGCAATGGCAATTCGCTGCCGCTGGCCACCCGAGAGCTTGACGCCGCGATCCCCCACCTCGGTCTGGAAGCCCTCGGGCATCGCGTCGATAAAGTCGCGACACCCGGCGGCGATCGAGGCCGCGATCACCTCGTCATCCGTCGCATCCGGCCGGCCATAGCGGATATTCTCCATCACCGACCGCCGCAGCAGCGACACATCCTGCGGCACCACCGACATGCAGGCCCGCAGGCTCGATTCGTCCAGGTCGCGCAGATCGACCCCGTCGATCTGGACCGCGCCCCCCTGCACGTATCGCAGACGCTGCACCAGCGCCAGAATCGTGCTCTTGCCCGAGCCCGACCGCCCCACCAGTCCGACCCGTGTCCCGGCCTCGATCACCAGATTGAAATGCGACAGCACCGGCGCGCCACCCGGATAGGCGAACATCACGTCGCGAAACGCGACCTCGCCCCGCACCGGGCCGGCAAAGCCGCGCGCATTCGGCGAATCGACCATCTCATGCGGCACCAGAATGGCCGAGAGCGCCTCGTCCAGCCGCGCGATATGCTGGATTGTCTCCACCAGCGCCACAGCCAGATCGCGTGTGCCATGCAGGATCATGAAGCCCAGATTGGCCACCATCACCACGTCGCCGATGCTGGCGCGGCCCAGATGCCACAGCATCACCACCCAGAACAGCAACCCGGCCGTCAGCACCGCCGTCAGCACAGCATGCACCAGCCGCAGCTTTTCCATGTAGCGCAGCGACCGGCCCCGCGCGCCCATCTCCTGGCGCATCGTCTCGCCCAGGCGCAGCCGCTCATAGCCTGTCATGCCGAAGGACCGGACCAGCGGCAGGTTATTGACGATGTCCAGCATCTCGCCATCCACGCGCGCCGCCTCGGCGGCATAATGCTGGTGCATGCCCCGCCCGCCGGCCGCCATGCGGAACATCAGCAGGCACAGCCCGGCCGACAGCGCCACGATCACCCCCGCCATCACCGGGCTGATCGTCAGCAGCAGGCTGACCGACAGCGCCACGTTCAGGCAGGGCGGCAGCACGTTCCACGCCGCCAGATTCTCCAGCGTGAAGACCGATATCGAAGCGGTGGAAATGCGCGTCGCCATGGCGCCGGACATCCGGTCGGCGAAATAGCCGGCGGAATGGCTCGTCAGATAGCGGAACAGGTCGCGCCGCACGTCGCCGGTCATGTCCACGAAAGCATAGGTGGCGAACCACCCGGCCACCCGCCACGACATATTGTCGAAGGCAATGACCACGACCAGCGCCACCACGGCGTTCCAGACGGGCGGCATGTCTCCCACACCGTGCGCGGTCATGGTATCGACCAGGAAGCGGGTGGCATAGGTGGCCCCGACGGTGCACGCCACGGCGACCATGACGGAGAGGAAGATCACGGCATGCAGCATCGCATGACCCCGCGCATAGCGGAAGACGAAGGCAAGCGGCCGGCCCGGATAATGAACCAGCTGTTCGTCTGAAATGGTGGTCCTGGTCTCAGTCGCCAAAATCGGCTGCCCTCTCTGCTGCCGGCCTGTCCGGTCGTCGTGACGCGCGGAAAGTTCCACACCCTGAAACGTTTATCTATCCGGATCGGGGGCAGGAAAGATAGGCTCTCCCTGCCCATCCCCGCAGATGCCGGGCAGGTCGGCCCATCAGACGGAACAACCTTGATCGCGCATCGTTCCACCTGGTGCCGCAACCCGCCCTCCGGCGTGCCATCGATTTGCCGTTTCCCGATGGCACGCTAGCATCCCCTGTCCATTCATGCGGAAGAAAGAAGTGACCAGCCCCATGCGTATCGCCCAGATCGCGCCGCTCCATGAAGCCGTACCGCCCAAACTGTATGGCGGCACCGAGCGTGTCGTGTCTTTCCTGACGGAAGAACTGACGGCCATGGGCCATGATGTGACCCTGTTCGCCAGTGGCGACAGCGTGACCTCCGCCCGGCTGACCGCCTGCTGGCCCCAGGCCCTGCGCCTCGACCCCGCGATTCGCGACCCGATCGCGCCGCACATGCTCATGATGGAGCAGGTCGCCCGCGCGGCGGAGCAGTTCGATATCCTGCATTTCCATATGGATTACTGGCCCTTCACCTATTTCAGCCGCCAGCCCACGCCGATGCTCACCACGATGCACGGCCGCCTGGACCTGATGGAACTGCAACCGGTCTTCGACGCCTTCCCCAAGGTGCCGATCGTCTCGATCTCCAACAACCAGCGCCTGCCCCTCCCCCAGGCCCATTATGTGCGCACCGTGCTGCACGGCCTGCCCGAAAAGCTGCTGACGCCCCAGCCCGGCCCGCGCGACTATTTCGCCTTTCTGGGCAGGATCTGCCCGGAAAAAGGCGTGGACAAGGCAATCCGCATCGCCCGCGCCCTCAACGTACCGCTCAAGATCGCCGCCAAGATCGACAAGGTGGACGCCGAATATTTCGAGCGCGAGATCGTCCCGATGCTGGGCGAGGGCGTGGAACTGATCGGCGAGATCAACGACCGCCAGAAACCCGCCTTCCTGTCGGGCGCGCGCGCCCTGCTGATGCCGATCGACTGGCCCGAGCCGTTCGGCCTGGTGATGATCGAGGCCATGGCCTGCGGCACCCCCGTCGTCGCCTTCCGTCGCGGCTCGGTCCCCGAGGTGCTGGAAGACGGCCTGACCGGCCTGATCGTGGATGACGAGCACGAGGCCATCGCCGCCTGCGCCCGCCTGCCCGAAATGCAGCACGACCGCATCCGCCAGCGCTTCGAGGAACGCTTCACCGCCCGCCGGATGGCCGAGGACTATCTCGACATCTACCGCCAACTGATCGAGGCCAAAAAGACGGCCTGATCAGCCACGGAAGCCTGACCGGACCAGCGCGCCGAATCGACCCGGCGCGCCCATCCGGTCAGGCGCGTCGCCGCATCGCCTCGCCGGCCAGCGCCTGCCTCCCCAGCGCAATCAGGGGCAGCACCGCCCCGGCCAGCGAGACCGCCTGCCATCCGCCATGATGAAACAGGGCGGCCGCCAGCACCGAACCCGTCGCGCCACACAGAAACACGATGGTCATGAACAGCGCGTTCAGCCGTCCCCTTATCTCGGGCCGCAGCAGATAGATCGCCCGCATGCTGATCACCTGGTTGGTCTGCACCCCGGCATCCAGCACGATCGCCGCGACCGCCAGCGGCACCAGCGCATGGGCCGCGACGGCCGCCAGCCCCAGCGCGAATCCGCCCGCCACCATCACCATGGCCCCGGTCGTGGCCGCATTCGTCAGCCCCCGGTCGGCCAGCCGCCCGGCCACCGGGGCCGCCAGCGCGCCACCCGCCCCGGCCAGCGCGAACAGGGCAATGCCCGTCTGCCCCAGATGAAACGGCGCCGAGGCCAGTTGCAGCGGCACCGCCGTCCAGAAGATATTGAACGCGGCGAACACCGCCCCCTGATAGAACGCCCGCCGGCGCAGCAGCGGCGTCTCGCACAGGATACCGGGCAGCGAGGCGAGGATATGCCCGTAGGTCAACCCGTCATGTACGGGCTGCCGGCGCGGCAGGCCCCGCGCCAGCGCCACCATCAACACCAGCGTCATCGCGCACGACGCCAGGAAGACGGCATGCCACCCGGCATGATCGGCCACGATGCTGGAAAACGGCCGCGCCAGCATGATCCCGCCGATCAGCCCGCCCATCACCGTGCCCACCACCCGCCCGCGATCCTTCTCGGCCGAAAGATGCGACGCCAGCGGCACCAGCACCTGGGCGGCGGTCGCGAACACGCCGATGGCGAATGCCATGACCAGAAACGCCCAGGTCGAGCGCGCGAAGGCGGCGGCCAGCAGCGTCAGGGCCAGCCCGCCCAGCGCGACCAGCACCAGCCGCCGATTCTCCACGATATCGGCCAGCGAAACCAGACCGATCATGCCGCAGCCATATCCCAGTTGGGTCAGCATCACGATGCTGCCCAGCCAGGCCGGCGCCAGACCGATATCCGGCCCGATCAGGCCGATCAGCGGTTGCGCGTAATAGATATTGGCCACCACCAGCCCGGCGGCACAGGCGATCAGGCGAATGATCCCGGCCCCGGCCGGCACGAAAGAGGCGGAGGAAGCAGTCATCTCGTCATCCCGAATCACATGACGGAACTCTATCCCCCGAAAGGCGGTATTGCCAAAATCCGGACCAAAGCCCGCACCGATGGCCCCGCCCCCCACGGTCAGGCCCCTAATC
>NZ_JBDNXE010000107.1:0-14315 GCF_047721585.1 Gluconacetobacter sp. | reverse complement strand
CGAGCCATACCCGCCCCCCCGCCACCCGGGTATACGAGACCCGGCCAGGGGGGGGAAATCGCGTCGTCGCGTGACGGCGTCAGGTATAGTGCATAATCAGGACGGATGGAAATGGCGCTTTGATATAACCAAAACGCATATTGTTATAAAGAGAAGGTCTTGGACGCGTATGCTGGAATGATCCTACGATACGACCGGACTCCCCCCTGCGCGATGACCATCCATTGCGCATCGGTGTCTGGATCTGGCCCCTCGATAGGGGTTTCCGATGCGTAAAATAACAGACATCCTCCTATCGATGTCGAGAAAGAGTGTGGAAGGTATGGATGCAGAATGCTCATGATATAGCGTTCCTTCTGGCGCGGTTTTAATTCGCGTTTACTGTGGGCGTTCACATCATCTTTCCTGCCTTTTCGATCGGGCTGGCGGCGTATCTGGCCGTTCTCGAGGGGGTCTGGCTGGTCACGGGGCGGCAGGTCTTTCTCGATCTCTACCGATACTGGATCAAGGCGTTCTCGGTCGTCTTCGGCATGGGGGTCGTGTCCGGCCTGGTCATGGCCTACGAATTCGGCACCAACTGGTCGGTCTTTTCGAAGAAGGCCGGCCCGATTACCGGTGTCCTGCTGTCCTATGAGGTCATGACCGCGTTCTTTCTCGAAGCCGGGTTCCTCGGCGTCATGCTGTTCGGCATGAACAAGGTGGGGCGTGGACTGCATTTTGCCGCGACCTGCTGCGTGTCCGTCGGCACGTTGATTTCGATGACCTGGATCCTGGCGTCCAATTCGTGGATGCAGACGCCGCGTGGCTATCGGATCGACCCGGCCAACGGGCAGTTTCTGCCCGACGACTGGCTGGCCATCATCTTCAATCCGTCCTTTCCCTTCCGGCTGGTGCATATGGGGCTCGCGGCGTTTCTGTCGGTGGCCTTCGCGGTCGGCGCGACGGGCGCGTGGCATCTGCTGAAGGCGCGGCGGCGGGGCAGAATGTCCACCGAGCCGGTGCGGGTCATGTTCTCGATGGCCATGTGGATGGCGACCATCGTGGCGCCATTGCAGATTCTGGCGGGCGATGCCCATGGGCTGAACACGCTGAAATACCAGCCCGCCAAGCTGGCGGCCATGGAAGGCGACTGGAACAGCGAAGGACGCGCGCCGGAACTGCTGTTCGGCATTCCCAACATGAAGACCGAGCATACGGATTATGCGGTGGGCATTCCGCTTCTGGGCTCGCTGATCCTGACGCACAGCCTGGATGGCAAGGTGCCGGGGATGAAGGATTTCCCCCGTGACGAAAGGCCGCCTTCTCCGATCATCTTCTTCTCGTTCCGCATCATGGTGGGGCTGGGCGTTCTGATGATGCTGGTCGGGCTCTGGTCGCTGTGGCATCGGCGGAACAGCACGCTCTTTCTGAATCCGCTCTTTCACCGTGTCGCCCTGTGCATGGCGCCGGCGGGCTTTCTGGCCCTGCTGTGCGGCTGGGTGACCACCGAGGTCGGGCGGCAGCCCTGGACGGTCTATGGCCTGCTGCGGACCGCCGACAGCGTATCGCCGATCGTGCTGTCGAGCATGGTCGTGTCGATGACGGTTTTCGTCGTCGTTTACGTTATCGTCTTCGGGTCCGGCCTCGGCATTCTCGTCCGGTTGCTGGGTCGCGCGCCGGAGGAAGGGGAACGGAATGCCGATCCGCTGCATGCATCCGATATCCTGGCGACGCACATGCACCCCGCGGTCGTCGACGCATCCGCCGCGAAAGGGGCCTGAGCGATGATGGATTTCGCACATTGGTTGCCGATTGTCTGGGCCGTGATCCTGATTGCCGCGATCTCGATCTATGTCGTTCTCGATGGATTCGATCTGGGCATCGGCATGCTGTTCGTGGCGGAGCGCGACGAGACGCGGCGCAACGTCATGATCGGCACCATCGCGCCGGTCTGGGATGGCAACGAGACCTGGATGGTGCTTGGCGGCGCCGTTCTGTACGGTGTCTTTCCCGGTGCCTATGCCACGCTGCTGCCGGCCTTCTATCTGCCGATCATGCTGATGCTGGTCGCGCTGATCTTTCGCGGCGTCGCGTTTGAATTCCGTGTGATGACCAGGGATACGCCACGGGCGCGGCAGTGGGATTTCGGGTTCATGACAGGCTCGGCGGTGGCCGCGTTCTGCCAGGGGGCGATCCTCGGCGGTGTGATCCAGGGGGTTAAGGTGACCGATGGCGCCTTTTCGGGCGGTTCGCTGGACTGGCTGACGCCTTTTACCGTCCTGTGCGGATTGTCCGTGATGTGCGGTTATGCCCTGCTGGGCGCGACCTGGCTGGTGTGGCGCACGACCGGCGGGCTGGAAGCGGCGTGCCGTCGCTGGGCCGGGCGGCTGGCCGTCGGGCTTTTTGCCTGCATCGTCGCCGTTAGTTTCTGGACGCCGCTGCTGCATGCGCCCTATCTGCGGCGCTGGACGGAATGGCCGAACATCGCGATCGTGGCCCCGGTGCCGGTTCTCGTGGTCGTGTTCGGCCTGCTGCTGGCGGCGAGCCTGCGGAAGGGGCATTCGCGTGTGCCCTTCCTGTGTGCGCTGGGCTGGTTCTTCCTGTGCCTGTCCGGCCTGGGCATCACGGTCTGGCCCTATGCCGTGCCGCCGACGCTGAGCCTGTGGGATGTGTCGTCGCCACCGTCGAGCCAGTTCTTCCAGCTTGTCGGCACCGCCATCCTGCTGCCGATCATTCTGACCTATACGATCTACTCCTATCGCGTGTTTCGCGGGAAGGTGTCTGAGGCCGATGGCTATCATTGAAATCGTGAAGGGTGACGGGTCGGAGGCGCCCCGTCGCTGGAGCGCCCGGTTCGGCTGGCTTGTGGGAATCTGGGCCGCCAGCACCGTCGCATTCTTCGTCGGGGCGTCGCTGCTTCATCTGCTGGTGCCCCGATGAGCATGACGCCTTCCGTGACGGCCGAAAGGACGGATACAATGTCCGAAAATCCTGTGATTTTCGAATTCGAACGTGATTTCGCCGGGTCTTTGCGCTGCATTCCCATGATTGCGCGGCAGAAGCTCGATATCGTCGGAATCAAGATGACGCTCCGGCAGTGGAGCCGGCTGTCGCGCACGGAGCGCGGCCTGCTGGTGGAGGGGCCGTGCGCGACGGACGGGGAGCAGGCGGGCTATCGCATGCTCGTCGAGGATTTGATCGCGGCGCGGGCGGATGAGCCGGTTCGTTTTCTGCCGCCCCAGCCGTTGGACGACTGGCGCGAGGCGAACCTGATGCCGGAGGCCGTGACGATCCAGGCGAAGGCGGACGGTGTTGCGGCCCCCACGCCCGCGCAATGGGCCGGGCTGACGCCGCTGGAGCGTTTTGCATTGATCAAGCTCGCGCGGTCGAAACATGAGAACGAGAATTTCGTCCCGGCGTTGAAAGAGTTCGGCATCCTTCAGGGAGAGGGTTGAGACCATGAGCAAAGAGAAAAAACCCGAGTTCAAGCCCTATCACCACCCGGCCGGTGGATGGGGGGCGGCGAATGCGACGGCCAAGGTGCTCATGGAGCAGAGCATTCTGGTCAAGGGATCGCGCGGCCTGCTGTCCATGAACCAGCCTGGGGGCTTCAAATGTCCGAGCTGCGCCTTTCCTGACCCGGATCATCGCAAGACGCTGGAATTCTGCGAAAACGGTGCGAAGGCGCTGGCCTTCGAGGCCACCAAGGCCCGTGTGACGCGGGATTTCTTCGCGCAGCACACCGTTACGTCACTGATGGAACAGAGCGATCACTGGCTGGAGATGCAGGGCCGCCTGACCGAGCCGATGCGCTACGATGCCGCGACCGACAAATATGTGCCCATCGCGTGGGACGATGCTTATGCGTTGATCGGCAAGCATCTTCAGGCGCTCGACAGTCCGCATGAGGCGGAATTCTATACGTCCGGCCGGACGGCGAACGAGACGGCGTTCCTGTATTCCATCTTCGTGCGCGAATTCGGGACCAACAATTTCCCCGACTGTTCGAACATGTGCCACGAGCCGACATCGCGCGGCCTGCCGCCCGCGATCGGGATCGGCAAGGGCACCATCGTCATGGCCGATTTCGACCAGGCGGAGGCGATTTTCGTCATCGGCCAGAACACGGGCACCAACTCGCCGCGCATGATGACCAATCTGGTCGAGGCCCGCAAACGCGGCGTTCCGGTCATCCTGATCAATCCGATGCCCGAGCGCGCGCTGATCCGCTTTACCGAGCCGCAGGACATCCTTCAGATGGGGACGTTCGGGTCCACGGCGATTTCCACGGAATTCGTGCATGTCCGGATCGGTGGCGACCTCGCCATCTTCAAGGGGATGATGCGCGCGCTGTTCGAAGCCGACGAGGCGGGCGAGGACGTGCTGGACAAGGCGTTCATCGCCGAGCACACCGTGGGCATGGACGCGGTGCGCGCCGATGTCATGAGCACGTCCTGGGCGGATATCACGCGCATCTCCGGCATTTCGGAAGAGCAGATCCGGCATATCGCGGGGATCTATGCGAAGTCGAATGCGACGATCATGTGTTACGGCATGGGGCTGACGCAGCATCAGGAAGGGTCGCATCTGCTTCAGCAACTGACGAACCTGCTGCTGCTGAAGGGGAATTTCGGCAAGCCGGGTGCCGGTATCGCGCCGATCCGTGGCCATTCCAACGTGCAGGGAGACCGCACCGTCGGGATCGACGAGAAACCGACCCAGGCGTATCTCGACCGCGTGCGCGACGTTTTCGGCTTCGAGCCGCCGCGTGAGCACGGCCACCATGTCGTCGAGGCCGTTGCCGCGATGGAAGCGGGCACGGCGAAGGTGTTTTTCGGTATGGGCGGCAATTTCGCGCGCGCCATTCCCGACACCGAACGCTCCTATGCCGCCATGGCGCGCCTGAACCTGACGGTGAACGTGACGACCAAGCTCAATCGCGCGCATCTGGTCCATGGCAGGGAGGCGCTGATGCTGCCGGTCGTGGCGCGCTCGGAAATCATTCGCACGGCGAAGGGGGAGCAGTTCGTCACCATCGAGGATGCGATGGCGAATGTCACGCCGTCGCGCGGCGTGTTCGAGCCGGTGAGCGAGCATGTGCGGCCGGAGACCGAAATCGTCTGTCGCGTGGCGATGGCGACGCTGCCGGACTCGAAGACGCCCTGGGCCGATTATATCGAGGATTATACGCTGATCCGCGACCGGATCGCGGATGTTTATCCCGATATATATGCTGATTTTTCGGAGAAGATGAAAAATCCGCATGGTTTTCATCTGGATATTCCGCCCCGGCGGCGGGTCTGGAAGACCCCGAACGGGAAGGCGAATTTCCTCGTCATGCCGGGCCTGGACGTGAACGATGTGGTCGATGACCCGGCGATGCTGCGGCTGGCGACGATCCGTTCGCACGACCAGTACAACACGACGATCTACAGCAACAGCGACCGGTATCGCGGGGTTTATAACAACCGCCTCGTCATCTTCATGAACAAGGAGGATCGCGCGGATCGGGGGCTGGAGAATGGCGCGGTCGTCGGGTTGGAGACCTATAGCGACGATGGCTATCGGCGGTATGTCGACGGGCTGACGGTTCTTGACTACCCGATGCCGCGTGGCGCGATTGCCGGATATTATCCGGAACTCAATCCGCTCCTGCCGCTCGATTTTTATGACGAGATCAGCGGCACGCCGGCGGCGAAGGCCATTCCGGTCCGGATCGTGCCGAGCGTGGCGTCGGCGGCGCCGATGCGGATCGCGGGCTGAATGGCTTCCATCCCCGGCGTCCTTCAGCGATGAAGGAGGCCGGGGATGGAGAGCGGGGACCAAGGAGCATGAGCGCGGAGTTTTCATTCAAGAGCCGGCCGGTCGGGGACCGGGTGGGGCGCCCGCTCAGGGATTTGCGCATCTCGGTGATGGATCGGTGCAATTTCCGCTGTCCGTATTGCATGCCGGATTCGCTCTATCACGAGGGATTCCGCTTTCTCGCGCCCGAGGAGCGGCTGGATTTCGGCGAGATCGAACGGGTGGCACGGGTGGCGGCGGACCTGGGCGTTACCAAGCTGCGCCTTACGGGCGGAGAGCCGCTGCTGCGGCCCGATTTGCAGGACCTGGTGGCGCGGCTTGCGCGCATTCCCGGCATCGAGGATATCGCGCTGACGACCAACGGGATGCTGTTGCGGCGTCAGGCCTCGGCCCTGCATGCGGCCGGGCTGCATCGTGTGACCGTCAGCCTCGACAGTCTGGACCCGGACGTGTTCGCGCGGATGAGCGGCGGGCGGGGCGACCTGACGACCGTGCTCGATGGTATCGAGGCGGCGCGCGCGGCTGGATTTCCGCGCGGGGTGAAGATCAACACCGTCGTCCAGCGCGGCGTGAACGATCGGGGTGTGCCGGCGCTTCTGGCGCATTTCCGGCATACGGGTGTGATCGTGCGCTTCATCGAATATATGGATGTCGGCAACCGGAACGGTTGGGAGCGCGGCGATGTCGTGACATCGCGCGACCTGATGACGCGGATCGATGCGCTCTGGCCGCTCGATCCGGTATCGCCGGCTTATCGGGGCGAGGTCGCCACGCGATACCGTTACGCCGATGGCGGCGGGGAGATCGGCTTTGTCTCCTCGGTCAGCGCACCGTTCTGCGGGGACTGTTCGCGGGCGCGCCTGTCTTCGGACGGACAGGTCTTTACCTGCCTTTTCGCCACGAGCGGCACCGATTTGCGCACGATCCTGCGCGATCCCGCTCCTGCGGAGGACGATGGCGCGTTGCGGCGGGCGCTGGCCGCGATCTGGCAGCGTCGCGCGGACCGTTACAGCGAGGAACGGCAGGAACGACGGAGCCGCACCGCGATTTCCGAGCATGGGGGCGAGGACGACAAAATCGAAATGCATTATATCGGCGGGTGATGACATGACCGGGAATTGGCCTGTTGTTTCCCATCCTGACGCGGGCGGTGAGGCGCCGCGCCTGGTCGATGGCACGATCGGCGGCGACGGGGCGGGCTTCGATCGGCATGTGCGCTGCATGGGGCGCATCGGTGTGGGCGTGGCGGCGGCGACCGGTGACGCCGTGGGCGGGGGGCTTGCTCTTGACGGGGTGGTCCGTGCGGTTCGTCCTGCCGGCAGGCGTGGAGACAGGTGGGGAGGCAGGCGCGATTCCGGCGCGGCGGTGCCTGCGATGGCGGGGCCATGAGGCCGCTTTACGGGCTTGTCCTTTCCGGGGGCGCCAGCCGCCGCATGGGAGAGGACAAGGCGGCGCTGGCCTATGAGGGGCGGCCGCAGCTCGATCGTGCTTTCAGCCTGCTTGCGCCGCGTGTGGCGCGCTGTTTCGTGTCCCTGCGGCAGGATCAGGCGACCGATGGCCTGAGACGCGCCTATCCGGGAATCACCGACAGGTCCGACGCGATCGGGCCGGCCGGAGGGTTGCTGGCCGCCCATGGGGACTATCCGCGCGTCGCGTGGCTGGTGTTGGCATGCGACATGCCGTTTGTGGATGCGCCGACGCTCGATGCGCTGATTCTGGCCCGTCGCGCCGATTATACGGCCGTCGCGTTCCGGAGCGAGCATGACGGGTTGCCGGAACCGTTCTGCGCCATCTGGGAGCCGGTGGCCCTGGAGAGGCTGTCCCGCCAGGTGGCGGCGGGCCGGGTCGGGCCGCGGCACGCGTTGAGCGATGGCGGCACCTGCCTTTTATCCCCACGGACCCCCGGTGCGCTGGACAATATCAATACCCCCGAGGAGCGGCGGCAGGCCGAGAACCGGCTGGCCCGCCGGCAGGAGCCGACATGCCACGGATAGAACGCGACGATCGCGCGCGATCGGGCGCGCCGGCGGGCCGCTGGTCCGGGACGAGGGGGCGGATGAGCCCGCTGGCGGTTGCGGCGGCTCCGGTCGCTGTCGGGGCGCGCCGGGCAGGGTGCCGGCCGGCGCGACGGGGCGGTGCGGCCCCGTGACCGCCCTGTTTCGTACGCGGACGGCGACGCTGCTCGATCTCTCCGGCGAGCAGGTTGACCTGAACATTGCCGACGAGGTGCCGGTTACACTCGTCTTCAATGGCATCCTTCCGTATGGCGTGATGATGATGACGCCGGATCATCTGGAGGATTTCGCGTTCGGCTACTGCCTGACCGAACGGATCGTCGCGTCCGAGCAACAGATCCGTTCGGTCTCGGTGTCGGAGGGGGAGGACGGGCCGACGATCGACGTTTCGATTTCAGGCGATCGCCTCGCCATGCTGTCGCGGCGCAGGCCGCGTGCCCAGGCCGGGCATTCGAGCTGTGGCATTTGCGGCAGCGCCGACGTGCCGTCCGTGGAGGCGAGCGGGCCTGCGCCGTTTCCCGTGGAGCCGGGTATTGCCCCGGTCGCGATCCGCCGCGCGCTGCATGACCTCGATCGCTGGCAGGATCTGAATGCCCGCACGCGGATGGTCCATGGCGCGGCCTGGGCGACTATGGACGGCCGGATTCGGCTGATCCGGGAGGATGTCGGGCGGCATAACGCGCTCGACAAGCTGATCGGTGCCCGCATGCGCGAGGACACGCTTTCGGAGACGGGCATCTGCCTGCTGACCAGCCGCTATTCGTATGAGATGGCGCTCAAGACGGTGCGCGCGGGCATGGCCACCGTGGTCGCGGTGTCGGCCCCCACCGATCGTGCCCTGCGTCTGGCCGAGGCGATGAACCAGACGCTGATCGCAATCGCGCGGCATGACCGGCAGTTCGTCTTTTGCGGCGGGCAGCGCCTGATCGGGCCATGACCGTGCCGGCGGGTGGGGTGTGCGTTGTGCCGTGGTGCGGCCCGGTGGGGCGGGTTGAGAGCGCATTGTCATCCGGGACCGTTGTGAGGGCCGGGGGTGCGGATCTGGCGAGCCATTATCCGCAAGGAGCATGAGATGTTTCTGAAGCAGTTGCAGTACCTGCGTGAAATCGAACGCTACAAGAGTTTTTCCAAGGCGGCCACGGCGTGCGGCGTGTCGCAGCCTGCGCTGTCCCGCGCCATCCGCCAGTTGGAGGACGAACTGGGCGTCGTCATCGTCGATCGCAAGAAAAAAATGTTCGGGATTACGGATGATGGGGCGCGCGTTCTCAAATGGGCGCACGACATCCTCAGAGGGGTCAGCGAACTGCGGAATGAGGTCTCGGTGGCGAAGCAGGCGATCGCGGGGATCGCCAGGATCGGCGTCATCCCGACTGCCGTGCATATCGTCCCGCTCCTGCTGGATGCCGTGCAGGCGCGATGCGGCGATTTCGCAAGCGAGGTGCATGTGCTGCCCAACGGGGCGATCATCGAGAAACTGGCCAGCAAGGAGCTCGATATCGGGATCATGTATTACGATCAGTGCCCGCAGGCGAAAGCGTTCCAGGTTCGCACGCTGTATGCCGAACAGCAGGTTCTGGCGGCGTCCAGCGTGTTTCAGCTTCCTGAGGGAGACGATATAAGCTGGGAGGCGGCGGCCCGATTGCCGCTTGCGCTGCTGACCAGGGAAATGCGCTGCCGGCAACTGGTGGATGTGGGATTTCAGACGGTCGATGTCGAACCGATGATTCGCCTGGAGACGAATTCGCTGGAATTGATCCATGCGCAGGTCATGACCGGAAAGGTCGCCACCATTCTGCCGATTTCGTCTTTTCCGTTGCGGGTGCCCCCGCCCGGCCGGCTTGGGATGCGGCGATTGCCGGGCTTTTCACCCGGCGCGGTGGGGGTGGTGCGTCTCAGCGAGCAGGCGACGCCGGAATTTGCGTCTGACGTGTGGGATAGCGTGATGAAAACGAGCCTTCAGGGTGACATCGACCTGCTCTGCAAGCCCGCGACCGCGCCGGGAGGGAAAGCATAGGCTTTCAGTCTTCGCCCGCCGTGCGGTAGGGCGATTGTGCGTCCAGTTCCGCCATGCCGTGCAGCATGGCTGCGCGTTCGTGGGTCACGAATTCGGCGACGGCGCGGCGGAGGCCGGGCCGCCGCGTCGTCGCGCACCAACAGGCGCGGGCCTGGCACCGGGGAGAAGGGGACCGCGACCTGCAATTTGGGGTAGTAGTCGCCGCCTGCCTGTTCGAACGCGCGGGTCCAGATCTGGTCGAAGACATATTCGCCGTTGGAATGCGGCTTGACGTACATCGGCGCCGCCGCCAGCAGGCGGCCGGCGGGGTCGCGGATGGCGGCGTGCTGCGGCAGCCAGCCGGTCCAGGTCAGGCGACCTCGAACAGGGTGTCAGACTCAAGGTGAGTTGGTCTTGCTTTGATATGAGGTATGTCCAGCCTCACTCGTCAAAGAAATGTGATCGGGCAAGAAATGTATCAAAATGTTGTTTTTCTTTCGTAATCGTATTAAAGATTAAACCCGATCGGTGTCGCGAGGTGCCGATCATCAGCCAAGGAGGTCGCCATGAGAAATGGCGAGGATATCAAACATATTATTAGAAGCGCCCGGTTGTCGACGCCCATTTCTATGTGTGGGGAGCCTCTGGCCGATGCTATCGGTGCCATATTTTCTGTAATCGCATTCGTCATGACGACTGTTGCATTCACTTATCTTTACTTCTATTACATGCCCCAAGGCTATATATCTTCGACCTTCAGCGCACATGCGTCAGGGCAAAGTTTCAGTGACGCTCAAATCCGTTTTATGGAGAACGTCAGCATTGGCATGTCCGCCATCTATGCGGTGCTGATGACATTATTCTTTCTTGTTGTTTACGGAGTTTATTTGGAGAGCAGTGCTGATAACGATTATGGGGGCAAGTTTTTTATCGCAACATTTTCCGTCATGGCATTCGGAAATATCATTAATATTATTAACCTGATCGCCAACAAGGGAACTCCGGATGATAAGGCGTCATTTTACGTCGATTCTCTGAATTTTTTACAGGTGGACGTCAATATCAGTCTCGGTTCTTTCCTGTCGGCCATTTATATCGACGTTATTATCGCAACAGCCATTACCGCATACTATTATATCAGGTTTGTGCACAAAAAGACGATAGTAAAAGCCACTCTCCCATACCTTCCGACGGCATTGATGATTATTTGTGCGGTGGTTTATTATATTAAGACTTCTTAGTATGGAAATGATATAAATTTTTCAGGAGGCTGGAATACCATGTCAATTCCGTATATCGTTCTTATTGGTAGTATAGTTTTCTTTATCCCTACAATTTTGAGTCTTGTATTGAGGCGGGTTCCGTTTGGAGAAGCTCTGACTCTCAATATAGTTCTTGGCTTTACATGGGTCGGATGGTTTTCAACTATCGCATGGTGCGCATCTGGTGACAGGTCGCGCATAAAAAGGAAAATCTATACCTATCCAATATGGTTGCGCGTTGTTATTCTGGGTGGTGTTGTTTTAATGGAGGTTGCTATCGTCTATATTCTGATCAGGCAGAAGCATTAGCAGGCTGTCGGATTGTGGGTTGCCATGTTGGGCCTGTCATAAGGCGGTCCCGAGCGGCTCGATCTCTTTTTGAAGCGTATATGAGCGTATCGTCTTGCCTATAAGTGGGAAAGCTTTGGTGCATTCCTGATTTTTCCGGGGCGTATGCGATAGCCCAAAACGGATAAAAGTCTTTTTGCTTCTTTTTCTTCAGAAAAAGAAGAGGCTTTCAGTCTTCGCCCGCCGCGCGGTAGGGCGACTGTGCGTCCAGTTCCGCCATGTCGTGCAGCATGGCTTCGCGTTCGTGGGTCACGAATTCGGCGACCGCGCGGCGGAGGCCGGAGTGGGCGATCCAGTGGGCGGAATAGGTGGGGGTGGGGCGGTAGCCGCGCTGGATCTTGTGCTGGCCCTGCGCCCCGGCTTCGACCCGGCGCAGGCCGTGGGCGATGGCGAAATCAATCGCGCGGTAATAGCAGAGTTCGAAATGCAGGAACGGATAGTCGCCGTCGCAGCCCCAGTTGCGGCCGTAGAGCGTGTCGGTGCCCATCAGGTTGAGCGCGCCCGCCACGGGCGTGCCGTCGCGTTCGGCCAGCATCAGCACCACCCGGTCGCCCAGCCGTTCGGACAGCAGGGGGAAAAATTCGGGCGTGAGGTAGGCGCTGCCCCATTTGCGATCAATCGTGGCGGTGTAGAACCGGTAGAAATGCGCCCAGAGATCGGGCGTGATCGCGCGGCCCTGCACGGTGCGGAAGGTGAGGCCGCACTGATTGGCGTCCCGCCGCTCGCGCTTCAGGACCTTGCGCTTGCGCGAGGCGAGGGTGGCCAGGAAATCGTCGAAGCTGGTGTAGCCGGCATTGTCCCAATGGAACTGGACGCCCAGCCGTTGCAGCCAGCCGGCTTCGCCCAGCGACGTGTAGTCGTCCTCGGAGCAGAAGGTGACGTGGACCGAGGAGACGCCCAGTTCGGTAGCGGCCTGACTCAGGGCGCCGGCCAGGGCCTGGCGCAGGCCGGGCCGGTCCGCCACGTCGTCGCGCACCAGCAGGCGCGGGCCTGGCACCGGGGAGAAGGGGACCGCGACCTGCAATTTGGGGTAGTAGTCGCCGCCGGCCTGTTCGAACGCGCGAGCCCAGCTCTGGTCGAAGACGTATTCGCCGTAGGAATGCGGCTTGGCGTACATCGGCGCCGCCGCCAGCAGCCGCCCGGCGGAGTCGCGGATGGCGGCGTGCTGCGGCAGCCAGCCGGTGCGCGAGCCGGTCGATCCGCTGTCTTCCAGGGCCGAGAGAAAGGCGTGGCTGACGAACGGATTGTCGGGGCCGGCGCAGGCATCCCACTCCGTCGCCGGGATGTCGGCGATGGCGGGATGCAGGCTCAGGGTCAGGGCGGTCATGATCGGGCCGCCGGTCAGGCGATCTCGAACAGGCCCTCGACCTCGACGGCGGCGTCGAGCGGCAGGGAGGGGACGCCGATGGTGGAGCGGGCGTGCCGCCCGGCCTCGCCGAAGATCGCGACCGCGAGGTCGGACGCGCCGTTCATGACCGTGGCATGCTGGGTGAAGCTGGGGACGCAGGAAATGAAGCCGCCCAGCCGGACCACGCGGCGGACCCGCGAGAGGTCGCCCACGGCGGCGCGGACCTGGGCGATGACGTTGATCATGGCGTAGCGGGCGGCCTCGACCCCGACTTCGACCGCGACATCGGCGCCGAGCTTGCCGGTGGCGAACAGCTTGCCGTCGAGCAATGGCAACTGGCCGGAGACGACCAGCAGCGAGCCGCTGAGGACGCTGGCGACATAGGTGGCGACGGGGGCGGGGGGCACGGGCAGGATGATGCCGTGCCGGTCCAGGCGGGTTTCGGGGGTGTCGGTCATGAACGGGGCTCCTTGTCCGAAACGGGCGGGCGTGGCGCTTAGCCGACCAGGCGAAGTTTGCCGCGCCGGGTGGTATTGTCCCCTTTTGTCTCTGGAAAATCCAGCGGCAGCATCGGAGACGGGGTGTCGGTCAGGTCGTCCTGATGCGGTGCGTCGGGCAGCTTGTGGCCCAGATAGGCGTCCGACAGGGCCCTGAACGCATAATCGAGCATGGAGGTCGCATAGGAGGCGACCGGATCGCCCTCCACCGTGCCGGCGGGGCCGAAGCGGGTATAGGCGAAGGCATCCACGTAATCGTTCAGCGGCGCGCCATATTGCAGGCCGATGCTGACGGCCTGGCCCAGCGCGTCCAGCAGGCCGCGCGTCATCGGCCCCTCGCGGGCCGGGGTGATGGTGACTTCGCCCAGCGAGCCGTCTTCATATTCCGCCGTGCGGAGGAACAGGCGGTGGCCGCCGACGCTGGCCTTCTGCGTGAAGCCGCCATGGCGGGCCGGCAGGTGCCGCCGCACGCCGCGATCCAGCGCCAGCCGGGCGCGCAGGGTGGGCATGGACGAAGGGTCCGGACGGGCGGGCATGCGGTCGACGAAGCCGGCCAGCGCGCGGTGCATCGCCTTGTGGGCCTCGATATCCGGCAGGGGCAGGACGCTTTCGCCCGCCAGGGCGGCGGCGAAGGCGGCCTCGGGCGTCAGGCCGCGTGCCGTCAGGCGGGAGAGGGTGCTGGCGGCCAGCCGGCCGTCCGGGCGGAGCGGCGAGAAGATGGGGGCGAGGCCGCAGGCTTCCACCCCCAGCAGGGCGTCGATCGGGCCGGGTGCGGAAAAGCCGGTTTCGATGCGGGGCAGGGGGGCGTCGGTCTCGACCGCCGCGTCGCGCCAGACGGCGCGCGCGGTTTCGGCGAGGCCGGGCACCGTGCTGCGCGCGGGGGGGAGCAGCAGGGAGTCGGCCCCGCATCCCGCATGGGCGACCGAGGTGGCCAGCGAGGCCAGGCTACAGGCCACGTCGCGGCCGGCGTCGCTGTCGTAATCCAGCCCCAATGCCGCCAGACAGGCATCGAGATTGGTCATCAGCAGGTCGCCGGCGATCGGCGGCGGCTCGGCCGGCGGGGCCTCGGGC
>NZ_JBDNXE010000106.1:0-14410 GCF_047721585.1 Gluconacetobacter sp. | reverse complement strand
CTTCGCGCGCGCCACCGTCTGATCAACAATGTGCTCAACGCCTCGCACACGAAATTCCTGACAGTCCCACTCGGAACCTCGTGCCGGCCATTGCAAAATGGATTGGTCATTATAATTCGCGGCGCCCGCATTCGGCTCTCGCTGGACGCACGCCCGATGAGGCGTATCATGGGTTTGCTCCGACACCGTTGCCGGGGTTAACCCCGGCAACGGTGTCGGTCAGCAACAACGAGAAATTGGCGGCATAGCAACACCGGGCAATAGCTTATTCAACCCGCAAATCTGTCCGAACGAATAGGGCCACCTCAACCCCTTCGCATGGCGATGTGGATCATGGCCTCTGCCACGGCGATACGCTGCTCGGGATCCTTCACCCGTCGGCGCCATCCAGCCGATGTTGGTTCAACGACCCACCGAAGCGGCAAGATTTAAAACCCTTTTGCCTTCCAGCCCCGCGCGTGCGCAGTTCAAGGGGATATAAACCGGAGAATGATGGAAAAACGCTCTGTGTAACGCTCCCTTCTCGACCGGAGCCTACTTTAAAATGATTGGATTTGCGGTGGGTACAGTACATTTATCATACGCTATATTATATGATTGATCGAAGCACCGGTCTAGGCGCTCCGCGACATCAAGGTTTGGGGGCCAAGACAACTCAATTTTCTTGCCATTTCGGACGTAATAATATCCCGCCTCCGGCATAGGCTCGTGCCTCAACTTATTTTCATACCTAATTAAATCCTTGTGATTGCGGAGCATAAAAGCAATCGTAACATCAACATAATCATTCCATACATCAAGGCCATCCTTTTTGCTTTCTCTGAAATAGACTATTGCTTCCTCACGATGTCCATCCAGCGCGTAAAGCTGACCAATATGCCATAGTATATTTTTATGCTGGTCGTATGTTAAGCTACTAGCTCCCTTATTATAAGCTTTCATTATGTGAATCGCGGAAACACGGCACCCCTTACTGTCCAAAAAACGCCAACCCGAATGTGGGTTTTGATCAAAGTCGAGATAACTCTGGGAAAGAACTTTACCCTCATCGTATGCACAAATCGTGCTGCGGGGCTCATTTGCGTTCGCTCTATTGTGGATATACCCTAAGAAAAAGACGAAATAAATAGAACATAGAATGTAATATTTTATCACTCATACCTCCCATTCTATTGGTGACTCATGTACATTTGGTTTATTTATTCCAGATCAGTTCCGAGTCTCGTTCTCCCAAATTCCAGTACTGTGAGAGGTGGACCCATCCGTTCGGACAGATTTTGGGGTTGAGTCAGCTATTGCCCGGTGTTGCTATGCCGCCAATTTCTCGTTGTTGCTGACCGACACCGTTGCCGGGGTTAACCCCGGCAACGGTGTCGGAGCGAACCCATGATACGCCTCATCGGGCGTGCGTCCAGCGAGAGCCGAATGCGGACGCCGCGAATTATAATGACCAATCCATTTTGCCAGGCCGGCACGAAGTTCCGAGCCGGTCTCGAAAGCGTGGAGATACACGCATTCATATTTCAATGACCTCCAGAGCCGTTCGATGAAGACATTGTCCATCCAGCGGCCGCGCCCGTCCATGCCGATGCGGATCTGCCGCTCCTGCAGCACTTCGGTGAAGTGCGGCGTGGTGAATTGGCTGCCTTGATCCGGGTTGAAAATCTCCGGCGTCCCGTAGCGGGCCAACGCCTCTTTCAAAACCGCCAAAGTCCAGCTCAGAGAGCCACCCCTGGTCAAATATCGACCGCACAGCCTGGCCCCTGGGCCAAGACCCCCAAGGATTTCGCACCCCAGACAGCGAGAGCGGTGCCGCGCTGCGCCAGCGCGTCCTGTCCTTTTGGACCGATCTGCTGCGCGAAGGTCAGCCGGCCGGAATCATCGCCCACGGCGGCCTGCTACCGCCCGCTACTCCACGCCCTCGCACGCGGCAGAACGCCCGACCAGCCCGCTTCCTCACCGCCACAAGGCAGCGGCTGTTTCCACTGCCGGCAATCAGCCTGCCAGCACATCCCACAGCAGCTTGCCATTCAGCCCAAGAATAACCACCGCCACGACCCAGGAAAGCGCGGCAACCGGGCGAGAAATGACGAAAGGCCCCATCATCCGCCGATCAGACACAAACCAGACCAGCGGGATGACGGCAAACGGCAATTGCAGCGACAGCACCACCTGACTGAATACCAGCAGCCGATCCACGCCCGAATCGCCATACAGGGCCGTCACTCCCACCACGGGCACGATCGCCAGCCCCCGCGTGACCAGCCGCCGCGCCCAGGGCGGCAGGCGTAGGTCGAGGAACCCCTCCATCACGATCTGCCCGGCCAGGGTTCCGGTCACGGTCGAATTCATCCCCGCCGCCAGCAGCGCCACGGCGAATAGCGTGGCGGCCGCTCCCAGCCCCAGCAGAGGCGAAATCAACCGCCACGCCTGCCCAATGTCAGCGACATCGCGATGCCCGCTATCATGGAAGGCAACGGCAGCAACGATCAGGATCGCGGCATTGACGAAAAACGCCATCATCAGCGCCAGCGTGCTGTCCCAGGTCGCCCAGCGAATGGCATCGCGCCGCCCGGCCTCGGAACGGTCATAAGCCCGCGTCTGCACGATGGAGGAATGCAGGTAGAGATTATGCGGCATCACCGTCGCCCCGATAATCCCGATGGCGACATACAGCATCCCCGGGTCGGTCAGGATCTCCGGCCGTGGCACCAGCCCCCCCAGCACTGCCGCCACAGGAGGTGCCGCCGCAACGATCTGGATCGCGAAACAGAGCGCGATCACGCTCAACAGCCCGATCACGAAGGCTTCCAGAGCGCGGAACCCTCGGTTCATCAGCATCAGCACCACGCCCGCATCCAGCGCGGTGATCACCGCCCCCGGCAGGAGCGGAATCCCGAACAGCAATTGCAGCGCGATGGCGGTGCCGATGACCTCAGCCAGATCGCAGGCGATGATGGCAGCCTCGCACGCCACCCACAGCATCATCACCACCCAAGGCGCGAACCGGTCACGGCAGGCCTGCGCCAGATCGCGGCCAGTCGCGATACCCAACCGCGCCGACAGCGCCTGCAACAGAATCGCCATCAGGTTCGAGAGCATGACGACCGAAAGCAGCGTGTAGCCAAACGCCGAACCACCGGCGAGGTCGGTCGCCCAGTTGCCAGGGTCCATATACCCGACCGAGATCATATAACCCGGCCCCAGAAACGCCAGCAGCCGCCGCCAACCAACAGCCCCCGCCGGAATCCGTATCGAACCGCTGATATCGGCCAGGCTGGAGGTCGACACCCCGCGCGTCCTGCCGCCGCCCGCTTGCAGGCCGGCGGACGCATTCACGCCAGGAGAACGATCAGACATCGATTGGAACGCCCTCCACCAGAAACGGGATTACGAACTGCCTGACACCAGCGTAGGGCCGGACAAGAGAAATATGCAATATGCTATATGATGTGGCCAAGGCAATGCGGCAAGACCGGAATCCCACCCATTCCGCCAGATTCTCCGCTTTCGTGCCGTCGCACGAATCCGATCACGCATCAGGCACATTGTAAAATCCGTGAGATCAGGGTTGAGTGACGAGCCGCCCGCCGGCACGCACCCTGTCGAGGAGGATGCAGCGTGAAGAAAATCCTGTCCGCCGGACTGTCTCTCTACGCCTTGGGCCTGTCTCCGGCGGTCTGCGCAACACCCAACCCGTCGGCCATGACGACCGGGCAGGTCACGTTCGTGATGAAGGAGATCGGAGTCGGTGCCGGCTACACCTGGGGCACCGGGCAACTGGTCTATGGCGGCCGTTCCTACGACTTCACAATGTCCGGCGGAGGGCTGGGCAGCGTCGGCTATTCGCACATCTCGGGCCACGGTACCGTGCATAACCTCGCCCGCCTGCAGGATTTCGATGGCACCTACTGGGCGGTGCAGGCCGAAGCGACAATGGGCAGGGGCGTGGGCAGCAAGCTACTGGAAAACAATCACCGCGTGGATATCAACCTGACGGCCGCCACCGCCATCGGCGCCCGCCTGTCGGCCGAAGCCATGCGGATCACGTTCCACCTGCGCCCCTCGCACTGAGAGCATGGCCGGGACTGCGCGCCGGTGGCGATCCAGCGCAGGTTCCCTGCGCTTCAGTATCCACGGTCCTCAGGGCCGTCCCGCTCCTATACCCCGGAACGCACGCCGCCCCTGAAGGGCGGCTTTCGCTTGTCCGCCACACATGTCCGACCACGCTTTCCGCAACACCAGGCTGTTGCGGAAAGCCTGCGTGCGGCTTCCGTAACGCGCGCGCCCTCTGCGGACCCGAGCGGGTGAAATGCGCCCGACACAATGGACATCGGCACACTTAAATATTAAGTATTATTCTCAACTGAACCTGAAGCGTCGAACGGATCCGGGATGCGACTCAACGAACTGAAACTGGGGGGCAGCGCCATCATCGACCATGTGGAAGACCACACGGCCGGCGATCCGGTGGCCGAGCGGCTGCGTGCCCTGGGTTTCGTGCCGGGCGAACCGATCCGCATCGTGGCTGTGGGCCCGATCGGCGCCGACCCGATCGCGGTCGGCATCGGCTTTACCCGTTTTGCCCTGCGTCGTGCGGAAGCGGCGCGCGTGCTGCTCCGCGACGCGGCCTGATCCGCGGGCCGTCGCATGAGCGTCCTCAACGCCGCCCTGGTCGGCAACCCGAACTGCGGCAAGACGGCGCTGTTCAATCTCCTGACCGGCAGCCGCCAGAAGGTGGCGAACTATGCCGGGGTCACGGTCGAGCGCAAGGTCGGGCGGCTGACCACCCCCAAGGGGCTGGCGGTGCGCCTGCTCGACCTGCCGGGCGCCTACAGCCTGGTCGCCACCAGCCCCGACGAGGCCGTGACGCGCGATGTCTGCGCCGGCACCTATCGCGGCGAACCTGCGCCCGAACTGCTGGTCTGCGTGGTGGATGCCACCAATCTGCGCCTGCATCTGCGTTTCGCGCTCGAGGTCCGGCAGATGGGCAGGCCGATGATCCTCGTGCTGAACATGATCGACGCGGCGAAGCGGCAGGGCATAGCAATCGACGTGCCCCGCCTGGAGGCCGAATTCGGCGCCCCCGTGGTCACGGCCGTCGGCATCCGCCGCGATGGCGGGCAGGAGGTCCTGCGCGCGCTCGACCTGCCGCCCCCGCCTCCACCGCCGGCCATGCCGTCGGGCAGCGATTTCCATGCCGAGGCCCGGCGCATTCTCGCCGACTGCGTCACGCGCCCGTCGCGACTGGGCATGGCGCTGGAGGAGCGGCTGGACCGCTGGTTCCTCCACCCCGTCTGGGGCATGGTGATCCTGTTCGCCCTGATGTTCATCATGTTCCAGGCGGTCTTCTCATGGGCCCAGCCGGTGATGGACCTGCTGGATGCTGGCACGGCCGCATTGGGCCAGGCGGTCGGCACCCTGCTGCCGGATGGCGCGCTGCGCAGCCTGATCGTCGATGGCGTCATCGCCGGCGCGGGTAGCGTGGTGGTGTTCCTGCCGCAGATCCTGATCCTGTTCCTGTGGATTCTGGCGCTGGAGGAATCAGGCTACCTGCCCCGTGCCGCCTTCCTGCTGGACCGAATCATGGCCACGGCGGGGTTGAGCGGCCGGTCGTTCATCCCGCTGCTGTCCAGCTTCGCATGCGCGGTTCCCGGCATCATGGCCACCCGCACGATCCAGAACCCACGCGACCGGATGATCACGATTCTGATCGCCCCGCTGATGACGTGTTCGGCCCGGCTGCCGGTCTACACGCTGCTGATCGCGGCCTTCGTGCCAGAACGACGGGTCGGCGGCCTGTTCAACCTGCACGGGCTGGTGCTGTTCGCCCTCTATATGGCCGGCATCCTCAGCGCGCTGGTGGTGGCGCGGGTGCTGAAGAACCGCGACCGGCAGGAGGAACATCCCCTGCTGCTGGAACTGCCGGCCTACCGCCTGCCCAACCCGCGGGATCTCGCCCTGGGCCTGAAGCAGCGGGCGGTGATCTTCCTGTCGCGCGTCGGCACCATCATCGTCACGGTCAGCGTACTGCTCTGGGCTCTTGCCAGCTTCCCCGCCCCACCGGCCGGCGCCGCCGGCCCCGCGATCGAATGGAGCCTGGCCGGCCGCATCGGGCACTGGATGCTCTATGTCATGGCCCCGATCGGCTTCAACTGGCAGATCTGCGTCAGCCTGATCCCCGGCCTGGCGGCACGCGAGGTCGCGGTCAGCGCCCTGGCCACCGTCTATTCCCTGGGCGCCACGGACAGCGACGCCGCCAACCAGCTCCAGCCCCTGCTGTCGGCGCATTGGAGCCTGGGCACGGCGCTGTCGCTGCTCACATGGTACATCTTCGCGCCACAATGTTTTTCAACCCTGGCGGTGATCCGGCGTGAAACCGGGTCGTGGCGTATGGTAGGAATGACGGCAGGCTATCTGTTCGCCATGGCCTACGGCGCCGCGTTCGTCATGTGGCGCATTTCGCTTCTTTTGGGTTGGGGGGGCAGTCCATGATCGAGACCATTGTGGAAACCATCGTGATCGTCACCATCGTCACCGCCTCCGCGCTCTATTGGGTGCGCCGGCTGGTGCCGGCCAGCCACGGCATATTCTGGCGCACCAGCGCCGACATGCTGCGCGTGATCCATGCTCCGCGTCCCATCCGCGACCGCGCTGCGCGACGCGCCCGGCAGACCGAAAAGCGCCCCACCGGCTGCGGCGCCTGCACCAAATGTGGCGGCGGCAGCTGCCACTGAGCCGCCGCCTCATTCCCCCTGCCCCGTGTTCCGGGGCAGACTCCCAAACCAGCTTCAGTTAAAACCGACATCGACACCGGCAAAGATGCCGAAGCCATCTCCAACCAGTTCGGCTGCCGCATCGCCGTTCGTCGATGTGTAGACGGGGACGACGCCCATCGCGTAATGCTTGTTGGCAAGGTTATGGAACTGTAGATAAACGCGGCGGTCTTTCTTCGGCCAGAGATAGCCAAGCGTGTAGCTATAGATATGATAGGGCGCGGTTCTTGCCCCATTGTCGTAGGATGCGACTATTGACGATGCGGCTTCGACATCGAACGTCGTATAAAATCCGTTCTTGAAGTCCGCGTGCAGTTCGCCCTGGTAATAATGCTCCGGCACGCCGGGCAGGCGATTATGCCCGAAGACCGGGTCATGATTGTAATGGAAATCCGACCAAGTATA
Organism: Gluconacetobacter sp.; assembly: GCF_047721585.1. Classification (NCBI taxonomy): domain Bacteria; kingdom Pseudomonadati; phylum Pseudomonadota; class Alphaproteobacteria; order Acetobacterales; family Acetobacteraceae; genus Gluconacetobacter; species Gluconacetobacter sp. The sequence goes on along the minus strand of NZ_JBDNXE010000106.1, from coordinate 7,229 downwards.
GGCCTGCATATAGGTAATGGCGTTGCCGTTCCACTTGAACAGCGTGCCATTGATTCCGGCTTCGACGCCCTGATGAGTCGTGCGTGACGCATTGGTGAAGACGGCACTGTTATAAAGCTGCGAGACCGGCGTGACGGCCGACAGAAGCTCGTTATGCACGGCCGAATGGTAATACGAGACGCTCCAGTGCTGTCCCTTGTAGGTCCCCTCCGAGCCGACCTCGAAGGTCGTCGCGGTCTGTGGTTCCAGCTTCTGCCAGCCTTCGGTCTGCCCCTGCGCAAGGCCGGAGGTATACCGCGAGCCTGAAAGGAACTGCCAGTCCTGCGCCGACTGAACGCTGCGGCTTACATTGCCGTAGATCCGGATATCCGGCGTGAACTGATAGCGGAAGCCTCCGCGCGGCGCGAAATTCAGCGGCGCCGTGCTGAAATGGTTCTGAACCGGGTAGACCACCGACCCGGAACGCGGATCGTAGCTCAGCCCCCCTCCGGCCGTCAGCCAGAAATTCTTGAAAATTTCTGTATTATTGCTGACATGGAACAGCGTACTGCTGCCGCCCAGCTTCTGCTTGGTCAGGAGCGTGCCCACCGGTACGCCGGGATAGGCGGCCTGGCGGCGAACCAGGTTCATGAAGTTGCTTCCCGGCAGATCGCCGGTCGCGTAAATGCCGGCGGTCGTCTCGGATTTATGACCCAGTATCGTGTCGTTGCGTGTGTAGTTTATGACGCCGCTAAGATAGAAGTTATTATAGATCGACGAGGTATTGCCCAACTGATGGTCCATCGGCGCATCGATATAGGTGGCACCGATCATGATGCGGGAGGCGTCGTCGATACGGATGGTCGTCCGATTTCCGAAATACTTCGTTCCCGGCTCGATCGTGTAAGTTCCCCAGGTATTGTACGGATATTGAGCCTGCTTCGGATTTTCCCTGACCTGGGCGCGCGTCAGATAGTAGGGATTGCCCTCGTAGGTCTGACGATAGCGGAAGAAGAAGCGCGTATCGACCGAATCGTTGAAACGGTACCCATAGTTGGCATTAATACCGAACGATGTCGCTTTCGTCTGGTCCTGATAGCCGGCACGGTATGAATTCGTAACACTGATATAATAATCGGATTTACCGATAACTTTTCCGGAGGACAGCTGTTCCTTCACATAGCCGAAGCTGCCCGCTTCGACCCGCGCCTGATAGGTCTTGGCGTCATAGCCCGTGAAACTATGAAAATTGATCAGGCCGCCAAGCTGGAGCGAGCCTTTGTCGAGCCCGTTACCGCCACGCAGGACCTCCGTATACTGGATACCCAGCGGCTCCATGAGTTCGTTGAACGAACCGATGGGCGTGGTGGCCGGCAGGTCGTCGAACAGCACGATGACGCCGGCGCGCGTCGCGTTCGCTCCAACCTGGAGGCCGGACCCACGGATGGACAGGCGGAGATCGTCCGACCCGGCCGGAGCCTGCGCATACACGCCGGGCTGATAGCTCAACAGATCGGCGGAGGTCGCGTTGCGCTGCTTCAGCACCATCTTCGAATCGATGATGTTGGTTCCGCCGGGAATCGAGAGCAGTTGCGCACCAGCCCGGCGGATCGGGGCCAAACGGGAAGCCGTCACGTCCACCTTCTCCGCGTCTGACGCGCTGGCGCCCCCCATATACATGTCGCCCATATCGTCATCAGCGGCATCTGCTGCTTTTGCCGTATGCGCCGCCGCCCCGGCCTTGCCCGAGGATATCTCGGCAGCAGGCTTCTGCGCTACGGACTTCGCCGGCGGCGCGTTCATCGCATGATGATGATTGTTCATCTGAACGCTCATCCCGCTCATCCCACTCATCCCGCTCATATCCGCCGATTGTGCCCGCGCGACCTCGAGGCTTTCAAACGATACGGAGCCCAGCAGCAGCGTAGCCAGTGATTTCGTCACCACATTCTTCATGGTGCCGTAACGGGTCCTGTCCTGATAAGGCATACTCTGTCCTGTTCGTAACATATTCGTCTTGTTCACTCTTCTTTCCATCTTAGGGACAACCGACATCGGACCAGCGGCCGGACGCCGCGCGAAGGGACGCTGTTCACCGTGCGAACTCCTCGCCATGGCCAAGCGCGATCAGGATCTCGCGCCGACGCGCGATGAAGGCCGGGTCATCGCGCAAGCGCGGGAACGGCAAACCGTTGTCGACATCGAGGATGATCCGGGCCGGACGTGGCGAGAACACCAGCACCCTGGTGGCCAGCAGCAATGCCTCTTCCACATCGTGCGTCACCAGAATGGTCGTGAAGGCATGACGCCGCGCCAGTGCCAGCAATTCCTCCTGCATCGTCATGCGGGTCAGCGAATCCAGTTTGCCGAAAGGCTCGTCGAGCAGCAGCACGCGCGGGTGATTGACCAGCACCCGTGCAAAGGCCACGCGCTGTGCCATGCCGCCGGAAAGTTCATGCGGATAGGCCGCGGCAAACGCAGCCAGCCCCACCATCCGCAAGGCCTGCCTTACGCGCTCCTGCCCGTCGCCGATTTTCCTGGCCTCAAGCCCGTAGGCGACATTGGCTTCCACCGTCCGCCATGGCAGCAGCAACGGGTCCTGGAACACCAGAAGCCGGCTGGGGTCCGGCCCGACGACGCGCACCAGATCCACCCCGATCCGCCCGGCCTGCGGCACGCTCAACCCGGCAATCAGGCGCAGCAGGGTCGATTTTCCGCAGCCGCTCGGCCCCAGCAATGCCACGGTCTCGCCGGCCGGCACGTCGAAGGTCACGTCGTCGAGAACCGGCAAAGCCTGCCCCGCATCGCCAAAGGCATGCGAGACCGCGCGCACCTGGACCGACGCTCCGGCCAGCCCGCCTGCTGACGTTGCGCTTGCCACCGATGCCGTCACCATTCGACCGTCTCCCGGTTCCAGCGCAGCGCGCGGCGACGCACGGCGAACAAGGCCATCGTCACGCCTGAAAACAGGACCGACATCACAGCGAGCGCCGCATAAAGATTCGCATAGGCCGCCCATCCCTGCGCCCATTGCAGGTACCAGCCCAGCCCAGCCTTCGCCCCCAGCATCTCGGCCACGATCAGGACGATGAACGAGGCCCCGAGCCCCATGAACAGGCCGACGAACACATGCGGCAGAGTCGCCGGGATCACGATGGTGCGGATCAGGAACCCCTCCGACGCGCCCAGTGTCCGCCCGACATCGTACAGCCGGGAATCGACCAGCGTCACACCCGAGGCCGTCAGCACAGCGACCGGAAATGCGGTCGCCAGCGCAATCAGGAAGATGCTCGCGATAGAAATCGTCGGGAACACGAACAGGGCGACCGGCAACCACGCGATAGGCGGCAACGGCCCCAGCAGCCGAATGACCGGGTGCCCCCAATAGCGGGCCTCCGGCGACCATCCCATCGCAAGGCCCGCCAGAAACCCCGTCACCGCGCCCAGCAGGAAACCTGGAACCAGGATCAGCAACGAACTGAAAACACTCTGCGCCAACCGTCCGGAATCGACCCGATAGACATCCAGCACCGCCTGCGGCGAGGGAAAGAACGGCAGTGGCAACCACCCCGTCTTGGCGGTGACGATCTCCCACACCGCGACCGCGCCACCCAGCACGGCAATACGCCGCCCGTGATAAGCCAGCGGCGCGAACCAGCCGGCCTGCCCGATCAGGACGGACAGAGCGGAGAGGATCGCAATCACGACCTCACATTCCACCAGCGGCCGCCCGGCAGGCGCACGCACATGATCGGGCAGCAGCCCGGTCACGGCAGCCGCCACCGCCCATGCCGCCGTGCTGGCGACACCCGGCCACCACGGACGAAAGACGGAATGCACGGCAACCGGCGCAACCGCGCCGACGGCCGATCCAGCCACGTCAGACATGCGCCGTGTCTCCTTTCGTCACATCATCGACAATGCCGCGCGCGAATGCCTCCGGATCGAGGTCCGCGCTCATGACACCGATGGTCTTGAGCTGCGCGGCATAAAACGCCACCTCGGCCGCCAGATCGTGCCCCAGAGGATGCATGTGATGCGTCTGCATCCGCAGCACGGCGGCGATATCCTCGACCGGTGCCTTGACCGCGCCATATTGCGCAAAGGCCCGAGCCACCTGCATCGGATCGGCCGCGCAGATTTCCGATGCCTGCACCATGGCATCGACCAGCCCCAGCACGGCCGAACGGTCCCGGCGCAGCAGCGTATTGCTCGCCGCCACAACGCAGCACACCCGCCCCTGCCAGGGCGCCGACAGGTTCGAAAGGATCTCGACCAGATCTCCACCCGAACGCCGCTGCGCCAGGTACATCAATGGATCGGAATCGGCGTAGGCCTGGATATCGCCCTTCATCAAGGCTGCTTCCAGCAGCGGCGCCGGATAGACCCGCCATGCCACATCCCGCAGCGGATCGACGCCATTGCTCTTCAACAGCAGCGCGAAAGTATTGTAGGCGAAGCCCGTCGCATCCGCGATGCCGATGGTCTTGCCGCGTACGCTGGCGATATCGTCCGTCACACCGGCGCGGCGCGAACCGACCATGCGCATGCACCCGCCATGCGTGCCCGCCACCAGCTTCAGGTCGAACCCCTGCTCCAGCGGCCTCATGAACTGCATGATCATGCCGGCGCCCAGATCGACCTTGCCGGTCGCCACCGCTTCCAGAAGCGAGGGCGTATCGGTCCAGTTCGTAAATTCGACCTTCAGCCCGCGATCACGATACAGCCCGATCTGTTCGGCCAGGATCAGCGGCGCCACGCAGGGTGCATTCACCGGCAGCGACAGCCGTACGATCCGCAGCCCATCGGGCGTACGCGGCAGTGGCCGCGCGCCCGAATGCCGGGCCGCCAGCAGAGTGCCACCGGCCAGACCGGCCAGCCCGCCCAGCACGACGGCCCGCCGTCCCCAGCGCACGCCGGGTTCAGGCGGCGGCGGCTCGCGGATATCGTCGAACGCAGGATCATGTGATGGATTGGACATGGCGCGCCTCAGCTCCAGGGATGCAGCGGCGGCCGGCGGCCATTGAGGTAATAATCGCCCACGATCGCGTATTTCCACCGCACCGGATCGTGCAGCGTGTGCACCCGCGCATTGCGCCAGAACCGGTCCAGCCCCAGCGCCCGATCGGTCGATGCCGTGCCTGCCAGTTCGAACAGGCGGTTCGTGCTCTCGATCGCGATTTCGGTCGTCAGGATCTTCGATTCCGCCACCGCGATCTGGGCGGCCGCCACGGAATCCGGACTGGGCGCCTCCACCGCCACGTCGATCGCCCGCCCCGCCACATCCAGCAGCGCCTTCGCCGCGCTCAACCGCACATGCAGCCCGCCAAGCGCATGGATCGTGTAGGGATCGTCGCTCGCCCGCCCGGCAGCACTATCAACCCAGGCTCGGGCCCTCGTGCGCACGAAATGCTCGGTCTCCGCAATGGCCGCCTCCGCCAGACCGGCATCAATCGCCGACTGGATAAACTGCGAAATCGCACTATCCGCTGTTGGTGTTTCCGGAAGGTACGCCTTCCATGCCGCGACGACCCGCCGCTCCGGCACGCGCACATTCTCGATCAGCACCTTGCCGCTGCCGGTGCCGCGCTGGCCGAAGGCGGCCCAATCGTTGATCACGGTCAGCCCCGGCGCCGCACGGTCGGCGATGGCAAGCCAGCTTCGCCCCTCGTCATCCAGTGCCACGATCTGCACCAGATCGGCCGCGAGCGCCCCGCTGGCATAATGTTTGACGCCATTGACGACGACATCCCGCCCATCGCGCACGAAACGGGTCTTCAGGTCGCGGACAGTGCGCGTTCCGGTCTCGGAAAACGCATTGCCAAAGCGTTTTCCCGCCAGAATTTCGGCGAACAGATCGGCCTTCTGCGCTTCGGTGCCGGTAGAGCGGATAACCGCCACCGTGGCCAGATGGTTCTGCGTCAACTGCCCGATCGAGGAATCCGAAGCGGAGATCAGCCGAATGACGTGCCCGACCGTTCCATACGACACGTCGGCGCCGCCATAAGCGCGCGGCACGGTGATCCCCCACAGGCCGGAATCGGAATAGAGATCCAGTTCCGTGGCAGGAAACAGGTCCTGGCGATCGCGTTCCACCGCGCCATCCGCGATCCTTGCCGCGACATCCCGCGCCACCGCGATCGCTTCTTCATCGTCGCGGATCACGTGCGCCGCAGGCCGGGCGGCCGGCGCGGGAACCACGCGGCCGTCACCAACAACGAGAGTGCTCATGATGATTGTCCGTATTCTGGGGCGTCAGCCCGGAAATCAGAAAGCCAGGACGCGCTGCCCGGCCTTGCGGCGCACCAGTTCGCCATGCGGCGCGTGAATGCGGCCGCATAATGCATCCCGATGACATCGCTCCAGCGGGTTGCGCGCGCTCAGTCCGGCGTTGCCCGCCAGCGACAGCAGATGCAGCGTCAGATCCGCCGCCCCGTCGATCACCCGCGCCTTGATCACCGCCGCCCCGCGATCGGCGGCGTCGCTCCGCCCGGCGACAACATCGTCGGCATACCGGTCGAGAAGCATCCGGTTCTCATCCAGTGCCAGAGCAACCCTGCCGACCGCATCCTGAACAGAAGGCAGCGTGGTCAGTGGCTGGCCGAGATTCGATGGCACCCGCTCCCGCAGGAAGCCCACAGTCCAGTCCAGCGCTCCGCGCACGATGCCGTCATACAGCGCACCCAGCAGGCCGGCATTCCAGCGCATCATGCCACTCAGCACCGGATGCCGGGCACCGCCGTCCACCATGTCCGTAACATCGGCGGCTGGAACGAGAACATCTCGAAACTCGACCTCATGGCTGTGCGTCGCCCGCATGCCGATATGGTCCCAGTTGCGATGCACGATCACCCCATCTGCCTGGGCCGGCACCAGGAACAATCCCACGCGCGGATCGGCGTCGTCGGTCCGGGCCCGTACCAGCAGCCATGAGAGTGCGGGAATACCCGTCACATAGGCCTTGCGCCCAGAAATCCGCCACCCGTCCGGCGTGACGGTGGCCACGGTCTCGGGCAGGCCGCCATAGGATGCCGAACCCAGGTCGGGCTCCGCCAGCGCGGCATTGATCAGCCCCGGCTGCCGCACATTCTCCTGCTCGAGCCGGGCCGCCAGTGCCTCGGGCCAACCCGCCCGTGCCGCGATCGTCGCGTGGACCATGTAATGGTTCACGATCACCAGCGCGACGGACGGGTCGCCTTGCGCGAGACTGCCGACAACCGCCTGCGCCGCCGGCAGCGACCCACCCAGCC
>NZ_JBDNXE010000105.1:0-14417 GCF_047721585.1 Gluconacetobacter sp. | reverse complement strand
CGCCAAAGCGGTCGCCAAGGGACGCAAGGCAAGAACGGTCTCCCCACCCCCGCCACGGGCCGAAGTGATCGCGGTCACCGCCAGCGGGCAGACGGCCCGCATCCGCCGCCTGCCGCAATCGGTATCGTCCTATTCCTCCGAACAATTGCAGGAAATGGGGATTCGGGACACGAAGGACCTGCTGGGCATCACCCCCGGCATCTCGCTGGCGACAAGTTCGCTCTCTCCCACCGGGGAGTCTCAGCAGCTCGTCATCCGTGGCGTCGGCAACAACGCCCAGCTCGAACCCGGCACCGGCACCTATGTCGACGAAATCTACATGCCGGCGATCAGCTTCGACATGGGTTTCCTCGATCCGGCGCGGGTGGATATCTACAAAGGCCCGGAAAACGTCCTGTTCAGCCGCAATTCCGAGGCAGGAGCCGTCAGCATCACCACCCGCGCACCGGGCGAGCGCACCGTCAGCCGGATGGAAGTCGGCTATGGCAGCTACAACACCGCCAAGGTCCAGGCCCTGATCAGCGGCCGCATCGCGCGGGGCGTGTACGGCTCCCTGCTCGCCTACTACACGCGATCGGACGGATATTTCAAGAATACCGGCTCATCGCCCCAATATCAGAATCCCTATTTTCCGGGCGAGGATCTGGTTGCCCTCTATGGCAGCCACATCCGCCTCAGGAAATATACCGGAATCGAGCAGAACGCCGGCTTCCGTTCCGAATTCCGCTTCGTTCCTTCGGACAGGATCGAAATCCGCCTGATCGGCGACTATCATCGCGACAATGGCAACCAGAGTGCCGGCGGCCCGCTGACAAGCTGCCATTGCTACAACATCATGGGCGACCTGGCCTATCAGGCCGACAGCGCCGATTACGGTGTGGGCATCAACGCGAAATGGCACCTGCCATTCGGCACCCTCACCTCGGTCACGTCGTGGCGCGAAGCCTATTCCGACGCACCCATCGATTTCGTCGGCAATGCCGCATACAAGAACAACCTCCAGGTTCTCTACGAGGAACAGCAATCCAAGGTCCAGACCCTGAGGTTGGACTCCCTGTCCACGCGCCGGTTGACCTGGGGCGGCGGCATTTCAGCCTACAAGGACCGGGAATACAGCAACCGCTTCTACAGCCTGGCAGACCTGAACGATCCGGATGGCGGCGCGCCGTCGCTCTATAGCGGGTTCTGGAACTCGCAGATCGTGGCCCTGCGCCGCACGGGCATCGCGGGTTTCGTCCATGCTGGCTACGCCATCACCCCGCACCTGCATCTCGATGCCGGCGTGCGCTATACGTGGGAACATGTCGACGCCTCGGGGCTGGAGCGTTACGTCATGCCGGTCAACGGCGTGCTGACCGCCCCCAGAAGCAGTCTGCAGAATGGCTGGCAGAGTTTCAACAGCCCGGTACAGAACGGCCATAGCTGGTACAATGCGTCGCCCTCGGCCTCGCTCCGCTACGACCTGCCCGACCTGGGCTCGATCTATCTCAGCTACGCGCAGGGCTTCAAATCCGGCAGCTACCAGAAGGCGCCGTTCCTGCCCACCGACGTCACCTCGGTCGCGCCCGAGAAAGCCACCAACTACGAACTCGGCGGCAAGTTCCGGATCGCCAACCGCGTCAACCTGACGGTCGCCGGATACGACATCGAAATGAAGAACCAGCAGGTCCAGTCAACGGTGATTCGTGACGGCATTACCTCGCACGCGATCACCAACGCCGCGGCCAGCCGCGTGACGGGCTTCGAGGGCGGGCTGGACGCGCAGGTGACGCAGCGGCTGAATATCAGCGGCAGCATCTCCTATATCGCCAGCCGCTTCCTCGACTACGTCATCTATCCCGGCGCGGGCCTGGCGCCGGTGGTGCGCTCCGGCGACCACCTGCCCAGCACGCCGGACTGGACGGCGGACGTGATGGGTTCCTACACCGTGCCGCTCGCACCGGAACAGAGCCTGGCGTTCCAGGCCAATTTCCGCTGGGTCGACAGCAGCTATGTCGGGTCGAACGCAACCTCCAGCGACCCGATCCTGAACATTCCCGCATGGAACCGGCTGGACCTGCGCATCACCTACAAGCGGCCGGGCTGGCGGGCATCGTTCTACATCAACAATGCGCTCGACCGGTACATCATCCTCTCCAAATTCAACGCCTTCTTCGTGCAGCCCAGCGGCGCGTTCGTCCACAACATCGTCGCGGCACCAATGATGACTGGCTTCGAACTGAGCCACGATTTCTGAAAACCTGCCACGACATACGCACCGGCGGCGCTCTCGCGCACCACCCCGCCCATCCCGACAGGCTCCGGCCACGCCGCCAGGACCGAAGCCCGATTTTCCCGCGAACGGAGCAACAGCATGACCAACCCGCCCGATCCCCGAACGTTCCTGTCCCCGGATCGTGCCGACGGTTCGATCTACAGCGACCCGGACCTGTTCGCCATGGAGATGGAGCGCATCTTCATGCATCACTGGATCTGGGTGGCGCATGACAGCGACATTCCGCAATCTGGCGATTTCATCACCACCTTCGTCGGCGCGCATCCCGTGATCGTGTCGCGTGACCGCAAGGGCGCGGTGCATGTGATGCTGAACCGCTGCCGCCACCGCGCGGCAACGGTCTGCGAACAGGCCAGGGGCCGCACGGCCAGCTTCGTCTGCCCCTATCACGGCTGGGCCTACGGGCTGGACGGCGCGCTGCGCGGGGTGCCGCACCAGAACGGCTATGGACAGGATCTGGACAAGGCTTCGCTGCCGCTGGTCAATCTGCGGGTCGAAGAATATCATGGCCTGATCTTCGCGACCTTCGACCACGCCATTCCCGATCTGGATAGCTGGCTGGGCGCCGCGAAGCCCTGGATCGACCTCTTCATGAAGCAGGGCGCAGGCTGGCCGGTCAAAACGATGGGCGAACACAAATTCACCTTCCCCGGCAACTGGAAGATCCAGCTCGAAAACACGACCGACGCCTATCATTTCCCGATCGTTCACAAATCCTTCCTCGATTCCGTGGACCAGGAAACGCAGGACACCTTCAATTTCGTCGAAGGCGACGGCTTCGTCGAGGATCTGGGCAACGGCCATTCGGTCATGGTCATGATTCCCGAACTGGTCGATCTGGACGAGAATCTCGACGCACCGATCCCCGAACGCTTCCTCGAACTGGCGGACCAGCTCGCCGAGACCTATCCGCCGGAGAAGGTGCGCCAGATCATCCGTGCCGTCGGCGGGTCGGGCTTCAACCTCAACCTGTTCCCCAACCTGGCCTGTTCGATGGCGTTCTTCCGCGTCCTGCGCCCGCTCGACGTGACGCAGACCGAAATCCGCCATATCGCCATCGGCATGGATGGCGGCCCCGACATCGCCAATCAGATGCGCCTGCGCCTGCACGAGCATTTCCAGGGGCCGATGGGCTTCGGCACGCCCGACGATTCCGAGGCATGGGACCGTGTGCAGCGCGGGTCCCTTGCCGGGCGCGGCATCTCCGTCCTGCTCAATCGCGGCCTGGGCGGCGAAACGCAGGGTCCGGACGGGCATCCGCGCGGCGATGTCAGCGCCGAGACCGGCATGCGCGCGGCCTATCGCCAGTGGCTGGCCACCATGACCCGCGAACCGGCCGGGGAGACCGTGGCATGAGCATCACCCTCGACGACGCCATGGCCCTGATCACGCTGGAAGCCGACCTGCTCGATCATGGCCAGTTCCACGACTGGCTCGCGCTCTACACGCCGGAGGCGAAATACATCGTTCCCGTCGATCCGGACGAAGAGAATTTCGAGGCGACGCTGAACTACGCCTACGACGACGCCGCGATGCGCCGAAAGCGCGTCGAGCGCCTGCTGGGCGGCCGCTCGATCTCGGCGGCACCGCCGGCCCGCACGATCAGGCTGCTCGGCCGCGCCCGGATGCTGGAAGACGGCACGGCGTCCTGCACCGTGCGCTGTGCCCAGTTGCTGAAGGAGCTGCGGCAGCACCGTGTGCGCGACTATGCGGCCAACCTGACCTATCGCCTGGCACGGACGTCCGAGGGGCTGAAGATCGACCGCAAGATCATCCGCCTGCTCGACGCGACCGAAGCCCTGACGGCGGTGAGTTACATCCTGTGAGCACGATCCCGTCGAACACGCCCCCCGCGCCGCAGTCCGCCCGGATGGACGTCACCGTCGAGACGGCCACACGCCTGGGCCAGGTCCTGCTGTTCGACCTGCGGCCGCTCTCCGGCCCGCTGCCGGCATGGCAGGCCGGTGCGCATGTCGATCTTTTTCTCGGTGACGGGCTGATACGCCAATATTCCCTGTGCGGCGATCCGGCGCGGCAGGATCGCTATCGCCTGGCCGTCCTGCTGGAACCGGACTCGCGGGGCGGGTCGAAAGCCGTGCACGCCCATGTCCGCCCCGGCGCGCGGCTCGCGATAGGCGCCCCCCGCAACCTGTTCCCCCTGCGCCCCGGCACCGGGCCGGCGATGCTGGTGGGCGGCGGCATCGGCGTGACCCCGCTGATCGCCATGGCCCATGCGCTGCATGAGCAGGGGCGGGATTTCGTGCTGCATTATGTTGCCCGCGACCCGGTCTTCGCGCCCCTGCTGCGGCGCACGCCCTTCGCGGACCGGGTGCGGGTACACGACCGGAGCCGCGCGGAAGCACCGCGTTTCGATCCGTCCGGCGCGCTGGCGGACCATGCGGGCACGGCCGGGCTGTCCGTCTATGTCTGCGGCCCGTCAGGCCTGATGGAGGCTGTCGCCCACGCGGCGGGCGCCGCCGGCGTGCCGCCCGAAGACATCCACCGCGAGGCGTTCTCGGCGCAACCGGTCGCGGCGGGCCGGACTTTCGAGGTCCTGGCCGCGCGCGCCGGCCTGCGGGTCACGGTCGGCGGCGACGAACCGATCACCACGGCCCTGGCACGGGCCGGCCTCCGCGTCCCGGTCAGTTGCGAGCAGGGGATCTGCGGCACCTGCGTCGTCACGCTGCTGGAAGGCGAGGCCGATCACCGGGATTCGTACCTGACCGACGACGAACGCGCCGATCAGATCGCGCTCTGCTGCTCGCGCGCCCGGTCCCCCCTGCTGGTGGTCGATCTTTGACCGCCGCCGTACCCGCCCCCTCTGCCCCGACCAGGATGGGAGACACCACATGACGGACGCCACGGACACCGCCCCGCACTGCGCCGAACGGGTCCTGGCCCGCATCGCGGCCCAGGAAGCCCGCATCCGCGCCTTTTCCGCCCACGACCCGGCCCTGCTGCGGCGCGAGGCCGCATGCGCGCCCGCTGGCCCGCTGGCCGGCCTCGCCATCGGCGTCAAGGACATCATCGGCACCGAGGACTATCCGACCGGCTACGGATCGCCGATCTATGACGGGTTCCACACGCGGGCCGACGCCGCCTGCGTGGCGCTGTTACGCGCGGCCGGGGCCATATGCGCCGGCAAGACGGTAACGACCGAATTCGCGTTTTTCCGCGCCGGCCCCACGGTCAATCCATTCGCCCCCCTGCACACGCCGGGCGGGTCATCCAGCGGTTCGGCGGCGGCGGTCGCAACGGGCATGGCCGATATCGGCCTGGCGTCGCAGACTGCGGCGTCGCTGACGCGCCCCGCTTCCTATTGCGGCATCGTGGGGTTCAAACCGTCCTACGGGCGATACGCCCTGGCCGGTGTCAAATCATTGGCGCCCTCCTTCGATACGCTGGGCACGCTGACGCGCGACGTGGCGACGGCCGCACGCGCGGACGCAGTGCTGAAAGGACCGCTACCGGCCACGCCGGCCACCACGCCGCGCCCACCCGCCCGGATCGGCCTGTGCCACACCCCGTGGTGGAGCGAGGCCGAGGAAGGCACCCGTCGCGCCATGTCCGAAGCCGCCGCCCTTCTCGCACCCCATACCGCGATCGAACCAGTCGATCTCGCACCCTTCGCCATGGGCTGCGACCTGCATGCGACGATCATGGGCTACGAAGCAGCGCAGGCCCTGGCCTGGGAATATCGTGCGCAACGCCATGTGCTGAGCCCGCAGATCGCCGGGCTGATCGAAGGTGGGCAACAGATCGACGACGGCACCTATCGCGCCGCGCTGGTCGCCGCCGAGGGGCTGCGCGCGCGCATGGCCGATCTGTTCGGCCGCTATGACGTGCTGCTGGCGCCGGCGGCACCGGGCGAGGCGCCGCTGGCCGATACCGGCACCGGCAGTCCGCGTTTCAGCCGGCTGTGGACCCTGCTCCGCCTGCCCACCGTCACGCTGCCGGGCTTCGCCGGCCCGTCCGGCCTGCCCGTCGGCGTCCAGTTGCTGGGGCCGCAGGGCGGGGACGAGACGCTGCTGGACCATGCGGCGTGGGCCGAGGCGCTGTTCCCGCCGCGCATCATGCCGCCCCCGTACGCCACCCAAATCTGAGGAGAATCGAACATGGACCTCGCCCAACGTCTGGACGCCCTTGCCGCCAGGGTGGCGGAACTGTCCGCCGAAGCCGATATCCGCCGCCTTCAGGCCCGTTATATGTTCCTGTGCGACACACCATGTCCCGAAGCCGGGGCGAGCGACGACGAGACACGCATCGACCGGATCATGGATCTGTATTGCGACGACGCGATCTGGGAAGGTGTCGGCGAATATTATGACAATCAGTTCGGTCGCCGCGTGGGCAAGGCGGATATCCGCGCGCATTTCGAATCGTTCTGGGGCCAGAAACGCGATCCGGCCCTGTTGCTGAACGTCCATTACCTCACCTCTGAACAGATCCATGTGCGCGGTGACGAAGCCGACGGACAATGGGTCCATTGCCAGCCGTGGATCTTCTCGGACGGGCGGACGCTGCTGCGGTCCAGCCGCCTGAACAACCTGTTCCGCCGGCAGCACGGCACCTGGAAGATCGCACGGACCCGCACCGAAAACGTGTTCGTCGCACCGCTGCGCCCCGGATGGGCGGAGTCGATTCCCACGATGTCGGTCCTGATGCAGTCATAGATCGCGCGGCCCGATAGATATTATGATATCGCAATAAAAACGCACTCGGAGCGATGCATGCACGGCAGTGAACGACGCGCTCTGGCCAGCGCCATCATCGGCAATATCGTCGAATGGTACGATTTCGCGCTCTACACGGCCGCCACGCCGCTGGTGTTCGGGCCGCTGTTCTTCTCGCAGGCGCGGGACAGCCTGTTCGTCCAGACCGAGCCGCTGATGGTCTTCGCCGCCGGCTTCGTCGTACGGCCGCTCGGCGGGCTCTTCTTCGGCGCGCTGGGCGACCGGCGCGGCCATCGTGAGGCACTGCGCTGGACCCTGCTGCTGATCGGCATCGCCACGGCACTGATTGGCGTGCTGCCGACCCACGCCCGCATCGGCATGATGGCGCCGCTCCTGCTGCTGGCCCTGCGCCTCGTCCAGGGCTTCGCGGCGGGTGGCGAGTGGGCGGGGGCGGTCCTGATCATCGGCGAAGGCGAAACCGGGCCGCAGGAGACGCCCGCCCGTCCGGCAAAGACCGGACGCGGCGTCGCCTTCGCCCTCAGCCAGTCCGGCGTGGCGGCGGGCATGGTCCTGGGGACCGCCGCGCTGCTGCTGGCCCGCGGCCTGCCGGGCGACGGGTTCCTGACCTATGGCTGGCGCGTGGCCTTTCTGGCGGCGGTGCCCTTCGTCGCGCTGGGGGTCTGGCTGCGCGGCACGCCCTCCAACCGCCCGGCCGCGCGAACGCCTTCGCGCCCTCCCGCCATCATGGTCCTGCGCCGGTGCTGTCTCCCGCTGGCCTGCGGCATGGCCCTGCGCCTGGCGGAAAATGGCGGCGTCTACCTGATGACGGTCTTCGCCCTGTTCTACGGGCACGCGCGGCATATTCCCGACGCCTGGCTGCTCATGGGCAGCATGGCGGGGATGGCGGCCGACGGGCTGGCAATGCCGTGTTTCGGCTGGCTGGCCGACCGCATCGGCGCCGCACGCGTCTATCTCGGCGGCGCCGTAGCACTGGCCGTCCTGGCCGAGCCGTTCTTCATGCTGCTCGATCATGCGACCCTGTGGTCGGTCGTCCTGGCCTTCACCGGCGGCATGGCCTTGTGCCACGCACCGATGATCGCGGTGGAACCGGCCCTTCTGGCGCGCCTCTTTCCGCCCGACCTCCGTTATAGCGGGGTCGCCATGGCGCACGAACTTGGCGCTGTCCTCGCGGGAGGAATTTCTCCTCTGGTCGCCGCCGCCCTCTATCACAGGACGGGCACCGCCTCAGGCACCGCACTTTACATGGCGGCGCTCGCTGCCGCGTCGGCCGTGGCCCTGTGGTCGCCTCTGCGACGGCCGGGGTACCGATCGGGCGCGTGAGGCGACGATCGCGGCATGACGGCTGCGATGACGTCAAAACCCTCCGCCGCGCAACCCATCACCCGGTGCGCCGGCGCACCGGCAAACCACAGTCATGAACTGATCATTTTCGACACGGGCCGCCAACGGCACGAGACGGTTGCAAGCCGGCCCGGAAACGCCGATCCTCCGGCCCATGTGGAGCGAACCCTATCTGGAAACCTGCTGCCGGTCGGCCCTGCACCGGCTGATGCTCAGCGGTGCGGCCGGCCGCCCGCCGGGCATGAAGGATCAACCCTGCCTGGAACGGCTGGAACGGATGGGCCTGGCCAGCCAGGACGCCCACGGCCGCTACCACCCCACGCCCGAAGGCGTGGCCCGGCATGAATCGGAAATCCTCTCGCCCTCATGATCCGGCATGACGATCTGTGGCGCGCGCTGGACACGCTGGCCGCCGAACGCGGCCTCACGCCGTCCGGCCTGGCCCGCGCGGCGGGCCTGGACCCGACCAGCTTCAATCCCTCCAAACGCATCACGGCCGCCGGCCGCCCCCGCTGGCCCGGCACCGAAAGCCTGGCCCGCGTGCTGGACATCACCGGCCTGAGCCTGGAGGCATTCGCCCGCCTCGCGACCGGCCACCATCCCCTCTCATCCTCTCCCCGAGCCGGCGCCCGATCACGCCTCCGCCTGTCCCCCTTCTCCCATCTCGACCATCCCGGCATGTTCGACGGCACCGGCCTGCCCAGCGGCCGCCACTGGGACCAGTGGGACATGCCCACCGCCACCGAAACCGACCTCTACGCCGTCACGCTGGATACCGACCTGTTCGAGCCGGTCTTCCGCGTCGGCACCATCCTGACGGTGTCGCCCGCCATCCCGATCCGGCGGCGCGACCGGGTGCTGGTCCTGCGGCCCGAAGGTCCGCTCTGCGCGGTGGTGGTCGATCCACGCAGAGGCGCGGGCACGGGGCCTCTGCTGGCCATGATCGGCACATCGGCCGGCGGCGGCGCGTTCGAGGCCGATCCCACGGACCATCTGCACCGCATCATGATGGCGTTCCTGTAAACCAGCCGCCGTGGCGACAATGACATGGCAGGCAGAAACCGGGCCTCGGCCAATACCGAACACGCCAGGAACCGTTCCATTCCCCGCACTCTCCGGTCCAGAAACGCCGCCGCCACGACCGGAGCCACGCGAACCCGGCCGGAAATGCCCGAATGCCCTGTTTTCACGCCCATCTTCACCGGCCCGGATGCACGCATTCAAACAGCAACCGCTCCCGAAACGCCGAACTGTCACCAAATCTTATTTTTGTTTTCGATCGGCCCTTTCCATATATGTCGGGCAGCCGGTCCCGTTCCGATATCGGATAACGAGAAAGACCGGTGGCCCCTTCCCGCCGCAGGTGCCCAACCGTGCGGCAGGCCGATCCACGGGCCGCAGGGGGCGTGCCCGACAATCTTGCCGCCCGATCCAGGGATCGTCAGGCGGCGCTCAGAAGAAGGATCGACCATGGCGGACGATTGGGCGCGCGCTTATGTCTGCGCCCATTTCGGCAAAAGCCTGTTCTGGTATATGGGCGAGGTCTTCCTGACGTTTTTCCTGATCGGGATGCTCGATATCGACCCGGTCCATATCTCGACATATCTGGCGCTGGGGCTCGGCCTGTCCGCCATCCTCGATCTCGCCATCGGCCGCCTCTGCCAGACCTGGCTGCACCAGCCCCGTTTCGCCGGGCGCATCCAGTCGATCGGCGCCCTGGGGTGCGCGGCAAGTTTCGGGGCCATTCTGGTCTCGGGATACGTCACACATGCGCCAGCCGGCATCGTGGCGGGCATCCTGATGTTCCGCATCGCCTTCGAATTATACGATGTGGGGCAGGAGACCTTGCTGTCGATCGTACCGACCCCCGATCCCGGCCGACGGCGGGGCATCGTCGGCCTGCGCCTGGCCGGCAGTGCCATTGCGTCCATGCTGATCAGCGTCATGACCGGCTATTTCGCGACGCCGGGCCGGAATACGGGCGCGGCGCTGCACCTGGCCGCCATAGCCATCGCCATCTCGACGACCGCCATCCTCACGGCCCTGGTGCTGGAACGGCGCAGCACGACTCACCCGCCGCGCGGCCCATCCTCCCCATGGTCGCCGCCGACCGCCGTGGCGCCCACGCCGCAGAGTCCGGCCCATCTCCGCCAGGCGCTGAGCATCCAGTGCATCGCGATCTTCGTGTCGGCCTGGACCGCCCCTTATTTCGTCAGGATATTTCCCTTCATCCTGCATGCGGCCCCGGCACTTCCATCCTGGATTCTCGCCTGCCTTCCGCTCGGCGCCACCATCAGCCAGCCGCTCTGGCACCGCATGATCGGCCGGGTGGGCGAGGCGAAGGGAATCGTCACGGGCTGCGCCGCGTCCTGTGGCGCCCTGGCCGGCATGGCCTTGCTGGCCGATCCGCCCCGGCACGACGATTACGCGGTGCTGGCGGTCCTGATTTTCCTGCTCGGTGTCGCCAATGGCGGGGTCGCGCTCGGGCTGTGGACGCATTTCGTCGAAACCGCCGCCGCCGCCAGACACACGTCGCGATATTATGGAACCTTCATGGCGGTTTCCAAGGTCGGGCTGGCCGCGATGTCCATCCTGCTGGGCGAACAGATCGGTACGGACGGTCGCGGCCCGTCATTGCCCGTGTTCTGCCTGACGGCGACGTGCGCCCTGCTCGCGATCGGCGCCTGCGCCCTGCTGTTGCCCCGCGCGGCGACCGATCGGACCATCGCGCAAGACACCGACCCCCGTGACATTGCACCCCGCCGCACGAGCGGGCATCTATAGCCGTATGTCAGGTCCCAATCCCCACCAATACGCACTTTGTGCCCGCGACAGGCTGGCAAGGACAGGCATGGCCGGCCTCAGTCTCCGTTCCGTCGCGCAGGATGTCGGCGTATCGCTGGGCGCGCTCAGCTATCATGTCGGTGACAAGGCGTCGCTCCTGGCCGCGATCGTGGCGCTGCAACGGGACGAATGGCAGGACATCCGCACCCGCTGGGCATCGCGCACGGCCCGCCTGCCCCTGTCCGACGCCGACACCCTCTCCGCCGTGATCGAAGCCTTCCTCGACGACACGGCCACCGCACGGCGGCCCTTCGCCATCGCAGGCTGCGAGTTGCTGCTGGACGCGGTGCATAACCCGGATGCGCTCCCATCCCTGGCATCGGTCCTGAACGACGAGGACGATTTCTGGACAACCCTGTTCCAGACTGGCGATGTCGGGCACGCCACCATGCTGGGTCCGGTCGTCGCCGCCTATTGCCGCGACGAAATGCCCTATACCGTCGCGCTGGGCGACGACACGCAGTATCGTCTGCTGCGCCGGGCCAACATTTCCCGTCTGGCACAGGGATTTTCCGGCACCGCACAGGGGCTGTCGCGCGCCCTGCCCGACCTGGTCGCGCTGTGCGGCGAGGAAAGCGCGGAAACGCCACTCCCGGTCGCCCTGCACACCGGCACGCGCCAGATGGAACTGGCACACCATATCGCGGACCTGATCGCGGAATACGGAATTCCGGCCATCAGCCACCGCCTGGTCGCCAAACGGTCGGATATCGCCGTTTCCAGCGTGGCATATCATTTCCGCACGCGGGACGACCTGCTCCTGGCCGGACTGGGCGCCCTGGTGCTGGACATGCGGCAGGAACTGCACGATCGCGATGGTGGGCAGGAGAGCAGACGCGGCATGGCCGTCATGCGCGCCACCCACGCGATCGCCCTGGCCGCGACGCGCGATCCGTCCCTGCGACCGTTCGCCCTCGACATGCGCCGCCGCCGCTCGGAGAATGTGCGCGACGAGGTGAGCCTCCAGATCGGCGGCCCGCGAGGGCTCGATCCCGCCGCGATTCAGGCCGCCTGCATGGCCACCATCGGGTCCGGCCTGGCGCGCCTCGCGGCGGGCGCCGCACCGCGCCGGCTGGAGGTGACGTTCGACCTGCTGCGCACGCTGCGCCTGGCGCGCATGGCCTGATACCACCCGCCATCCCGGCATCCGCCCGCGCCCCTCGGCCCGCACGGCCCGGCGATCGGGTCCGACGCACCCTGTCGCCGGGACCGAGCGAACGGATTCGTAGAGTGCGGAGGGGCCACGCGCGCCCGCCATGCCCCCCCCAGCCCGCCGCCTCTTATCGCGGCGCGATCCGCGCGGCGTCGCCACCGGGCAACGAGACCCGATAGGACGTATGATAGGCATTGCCGGCCTTTTCGTAATCGGTCGAAACGATCTGCGCACCGCTGGCAAAGGCCGCGCGCGCGCGCGTCAGATCGTTCAGCTTCGCCTCATAGGTCTCGATGTCGGCACGGGTGCGCACGATATAACCCCGGCGCACCTCGTCGCGAATCTGCGCCTGCCTGACCAGCGCGTTGTCATCGAGGATGAACGCGGCATAAGGCCGCCCCGGCTCGGAATCGAGAAAGGCCATGCGGCCGACAAGGCCGGAATGCCCGTTCAGATAGGCCGAGGCCCCGTCGCGACCGGTGGCCGTGATCAACTGGAAAAGAAACTTTCCGCGGGCCTGGCCCAGTGTCGGCCAATGTCCGGCCAGAACCGCCTGTTCCAGCGTCGGGTAATCGCCGCGCACATCGTCGGGCGTAATCACCGCGTCACGACCCAGCACATCGACGATCGTCCGATCGATCTCGTCATACGTCGCATCGGTAAAGGGCGGCACCTTCGTCGAGCCCGGCAGCACGCTCAACGCCTGCACCTTGGCTTCGATCATGACGAACAGCGGCACATGCCGGGGATGCGCGTCCGACCACGCCTTCATCTGTTGCAGGCACAGACGGAACGTCTGGCACGAACTGCGGAAATCGATGTCCGGCATATGCAGGACCTTGATCCCCGGCGCGTGCATGGGCGTCGCATCGAACGGCAGCAGGGAGGTCACACCCTGTCGGCGCAGGATCGTGTAGGCCGCCGGGTCGGCATACGCACCGCCGGCCGGGTCGGCATTCACGTCAATCTCCAATGCGCGAACGCCCAGGTCCAACTGCGTCTGCAACGACGGATGCACATAGCTCAGCGCCTCCTGGAACGTCACCGGATTGGGGTGGGCCAGCAGGAATTCCTTCCTCTGCGGCTCGGGCATTTTATTAATCAGCTCCGGCATGGACGGCAGATAGTGCGCCAGCAGCGCCAGGACATGCGGATCGACCCCGGCCGAATAGCTGTTGTGCGTGCCAAGGACCTGAAGCCGATTGATCGGCAGCGTATCCGGCAGGGCGTCGGCCTCCACCGGCATCGCGCGGGCCGGGCAGACATTCGTCAGCGCGGCAAGCACCGCCAGCGCGGCAAAAGATTTGAACATCTCTGGCTGTTCCTTCGAGAAGCCGGGACGCGAATCAGGAGGCCCGGACCGAAATCGGCAATTTGAAATACGACAGGTCGCGATCCGGCACGAAGACGCGCCCGCCGAGCGACCGAAGCGACGGTTAAAACATTAGTGCGGTTATGACAAGCATAACACGAAGCACACTTCATCCCGCATAAACCCGTCCCATCCGGCGACTATCCTGCGGAACATGAACGGTTATTCGTAAAATATGACATATTTAATTCATATTTTCTCACAGAATGACACAAAGATCGTGGCGCATCGCCATGGGACGCGGAGGATTCGCAAGGATTCCCGGAGTCATGAAATTTATATTACAAAACGATCGTTCATCTTTTTCTCCGGTTAGAATCCATGGTAATCGCTCGCCCGCCGGACGAACTCCCGCCCATCGCGTCCCGATGGAATGGATGAAACCCGCGCGCAAGAAACAGCATGCAAGATGCCCACCGAGAGAGGCGCTTTCCATTTATGTCGAATAATAAAAAAAGGATCGAAAGCGCCGCCCGGAAACTCCATGGGCCGTCCTGACCAGCATAAGCCGACCGTTTCCCTCGTTCATCGCCAGCATTAGGTCATTCCGCCGTGGATAAACTCACCTATCGCTTCGCCCTCGCATGCGGCATCAGCCTTCTGGCGTGCGGCGAAAGCCGCGCCCAGGCAGCGCCGGACCGCGCCGTTTCCGCAAGCGTGCCCAAGGCGCACAAACCTGCCGTGCCGACACGAACGGCCCCGTCGGCGCCCCATGGCACCGCGACCCCATCCCCAGCC
>NZ_JBDNXE010000104.1:0-14482 GCF_047721585.1 Gluconacetobacter sp. | reverse complement strand
CACGGTCACGTTTCCTCCCGCCCCCCTCCTGGTACCCCACCATCGCACCCACCCAATTCGACGAACATGGTGTGATGCTGCGCGGCATCGTCCATGACCCCACGGCCCGCCGCATGGGCGGCGTGGCGGGCCATGCCGGGCTGTTTTCCGACGCCGCCGACATGACGGTCTACGCGCAGGCCCTTCTGGACCGCCGAGCCGGCCGCCCCAGCGCCTTCCCCCTCAAACCCGAAACCCTGCTCCTGATGACCACCCCCCAGCAACCGCCCGGCAAGGACGATTGGCGGGGCCTCGGCTGGGATATCCGCACACATTATTCCTCGCCTCGAGGCGATGTATTTCCAATAGGTTCATTCGGTCACACCGGCTTTACCGGCACGTCGCTCTGGATGGACCCGACCAGCGACAGTTTCGTGCTGATCCTGACCAACCGGGTGCACCCATCGGGTGGTCACAGCGTCGTACGCCTCCGTCACGATGTCGCGACAGAGGCCGCCCGCGCCCTGCAAACGCCCTGACGACGGCTTGCCCGACACCATATTCCGGCTCTGCACGCCGAAGCATTCAGACTTCTTGACGGAGAATTTCCGATGGACTCAGTCCTTACCACCCAGCCCGTTCCGGCAGGTCATGCATGACTGTCACCCCCCAGTCTGTCGACGATCCCCTGCCGCCCCCGCCCGGCTTCGTTCCCCTGCCAGAAGCCCTGACCAGCGGTTACAATCTGGTAAGCGGTGGTTTTCTGGTCGCGCAGGAAGCGGGCGCGTTGATCGGCGGCTTTCGCGTGACCGCCACATGCTGCAATCGGGCCGGTTTCTGTCACGGGGGCAAACTGGCGACTGTATGCGATATCTTCCTAGCGCTGGCAGTCGTCTTTCGGGAGGATCTGCGCGATGATTTCCTGCCCACCGTATCGCTGACAATGGATTTCATGGCACCGGTGGCCCGGGGCGCGTGGGCCGAATTGCAGGCGGACACGTTGCGCATTACCCGCAGCCTGGTCTTCGCGCAAGGGCTCGTAACGGTGGACGGCACCCCGGCTGCGCGGGCCAGTGCCGTTTATCATCGCACTCCGCCAGCCCGTGACAGTGCGCATTCCATGGGCGCTGCCCTGCGGGCCATTCTGTAATTGGGATAGCAATCCGGATTTGGGGGCGTTTCAGGTTGAAGCAACCTGAAACGCCCGCATTCTCGCGAACGGCTGCCTAGCGGGCGGCGGCGAACGTTGCAGGGTCGAGTGCGCGATTGAGTAGCAGGGCCAGGCGAACCCCCGCTTTCTTCAACTGTTCCGTGACCACGCCGCGTGCCATGGCGTCATATCCGGGCGGCAACGCCATGGGGGCTGCATCCTGCTGGCATCCAGGGGGGGAGCCAATGCTGTATGCATCCGTGCGGGCAAGTTCGAAACTCTGCTGGACCCATGCCTTCGGGTCGCCCTGTTCCCATTCCTCCTTCTGGCTCGTCGTGATTTCGTGGAACAGTCGTTCGGCCAAGTGCCGCGCGTTCGGGTCGACTTCGGACACTGCCACGGTGTCCCAATAGCTGTGCAGATTCACGGTGCGCGGGCCGCCTAGTGCCAGACGCACGCAATTGCCGCCTTTGTCATGATTGTCGGCAGCGTGCAGCGGCTGGTGCATGTCCGCCACGAAATGAACGACGTATTTCAGTGCCAGCGCGCGTTCATCCGGGCTGGTCGCCTTGTCGGCGAGTTCATGGTCGAAGGCGTCCAGACGGTCTATGACGCAGTCCTGAACCGGCCCGGTGCTGGCAGGTACCGATGAGGTGGGAAAGCCATGGCAGGCCGATGCCAGGTCCGGGTGGTCGATCTCGATATCGACGAAATGCCACTCACCGGTCTCGGGATGTGTGCGGCGCCAGACATCCGCCCAGACCGCCCGCGACATCAGGTCCGGTCCCGTGGTCGTGTCGTGGTCGCTGGCCAGGATCGCGTCGACCGCGTGCCGGGTGGTAGGCGTCAGGTAATTCCAGGCCAGAGCGGCGACCACCTGGTGGCCTTCAACGCCCCATGCGCCGGCTTTCTGCGGCCCGGCTAGAAGCCCCAGTAGCAACGATGCCACCCCGATCACGCCCATGCTTGCGCGCCTGCCGTTTCTCCACATCTGACCGGCCATGCCGCCCCCCCCCTCGTTGTTTTTACTCATCCGCTCCCCTGAGCCGGAAGTCGGCCGTACTCTGCCATGCCGGCCTGCCCTCTGGAACCATTCCCGGATCGTTGTCATGGAGATGAAAAAAATCGCTGGAAGGGGGTTGTCGTTCCCCGACCTCTCGGTTAAACAGCGCTCCACGACGCACCCGTAGCTCAATTGGATAGAGCACCAGACTACGAATCTGGGGGTTAGAGGTTCGAGTCCTTTCGGGTGCGCCATTCTCCTTAAAATTAGACGGATCGCTGCCTGTTAAGGGGCAAAACTTGCGGACTTCGTCGGGCTCATGACAGGTTCGTGTCCGGGAACGGCGCGACGCGTGTATCCCGGCTTTGGCGCCTTGGTTGCGTCGCTCCCGTTGAGTTTGATCTTGGGCGTGTTCTGTAGCAGCCTCAGAGGCGCGGTCCGCATGGAAGCCTATGTCGGAGCCACTTTCTGATATGTCATCCCGCCATTGCCGACATTTCCGCTGACTTCGTGGATCATGCGGTACGGTGTCCGTTTCTGCGGTGCATACGCACTTGGATGCGATGTTACTGCGTTGCTCTACGGGTTGACCTTGTAAGTCGCCGGATGAATGAGTGTGATCATGCAAGGGCGGAATATTCCAAAATATTCAAGGATCTTTTGAGGCAGAGTTCTGCTGGATTCCGCCCTCGGCGTGTGTCGGAAAACGGTGGTAGAACAGGGCCGTGGTGAAGAGGTGTCATTGTTATAATGAAATCTGTTGTGGTCTTTGCCATGGTCGGATCGGCCTTGTCCGGATGTACCCATCCTACTGCCCGGCATGATGATCCTCGGGCCGTTCTTTTTCGTCATGTCGGCGGTGATCCGTCGCTGGGTGGGGCGGCCTACAAGCCTGACGACGGCAAGATGCATGGGCAGGTCACGGTGGGTGTGGGGGCAAGCCCTGGCCAGGGGCGCGGCGCCGTGCCGATGAGTTCGGCTGATATCACGAATGTGCTGCCCGGCCTCAGCATCGGGGGAACATCATGGGGACGATAGGGGTGGCAGAGGGGTAGAGGTGGGGCGCTCATTGGACGGGGATGGAGGTCTTCGGTGGTCGACTGATGGTTGAGAACCCCGCCATCGTGGACCCGCCGCGGGGCGGTGATCTTTCTTCTGATGAAGCAGCGGAGCATGCGACCGTGAAAGACCGGACCATCCTTGTGCTGGAAGATGAGTTCCTCATCGCGATGGAGTTGGAAGACGTGCTGGGCATGGAGCATGGGGCGCATGTCCATATCGCGTCCACGCCTCAGGCCGCGCTCGATATCCTGGAGAGATATCCGGTCGATGTGGCCATTCTCGATGTCAATATTGCGGGAGAAAGTTCCTTCCCCGTCGCTCGGGTCCTGTCCGAACGGGGCATTCCGTTCCTGTTCGCTACGGGGTACGAAGCGGCTTCGTCGGCGATGGAAGCGTTTTCGGCGGTTCCGGTGCTTGCGAAACCCTATACGATGTCAGGCGTTGTCGCCGCTCTGCGGGGCATGATACGGGCGTGAGCCTTCGCGGCCGCTCGTTCAATGTCGGTCGGTCAGGGCCAGTTTGAGGCCGAAGCCCATGAAGATGCAGCCGGTCAGGCGGTCGAGCCTTCTGACGACGGCGGGGCGTGACAGGATGTGGCTGAACGGAACCGTCAGGGCGACGAGCAGGGAAAGCCAGGACATGGACATGACCGCCTGAAGACCGGCCAGCAGCAGGGAAAAGAGAATCACGTTGACGCCGTGAGGAATGAATTGCGGCAGGAACGTGATGTAGAAAATACCCACCTTCGGGTTGAGGATATTGCTCATGAACCCCTGCCGGAAACCGGCGGCGGGAGACAGCCTGCGGGTTGCCGCCGTGGGGTCCCCCGAAAAAGCCGTGCGCGGGTGCAGCAGCATGCCGATTCCGAGATAGAACAGATAGGCGGCACCAGCCCATTTCACGATATTGAAGGCGAGCGCCGATGCCGCCAGCAGGGCCGTCAGCCCGAATGCCGCGCCGATGCCCCACACCAGCAGGCCGCCCGTGATGCCGAGCGATGCGCTCAGCCCGCTTTTCGTCCCCGACGTGGTCGAGGTGCGCAGGACGGTTGCCGTGTCCAGGCCGGGCGACATCGTGAAAATGGCCGCCGATGCCGTAAAGGCGGCCAGAGACATGGTGATGGTTTGCATGGATATCTCGGCAGGATCGCAGGGAGGAAGGCGGTTTCGGATCAGGTGCGGGTTCTGGTGATCAGGAAGGCGGGTATCCGCCTTCATGCACCAGGTCGAGATCGCCGAAGCGGGTGAATTCGCCCTCGAAGAACAGATGCACGGTTCCGGTGGGGCCGTGACGCTGTTTTTCCAGGATCAGTTCGGCGCGGTTGTGCGCCAGGTCCATCTTGCGTTGCCAGTCTTCCAGCGCCGTCTGGAATTTGTCGGTCGAATCGTAGGCCGTTTCCTTGGGCTGGCGCTGTTGCAGGTAATACTGGTCGCGATAGACGAACATCACCGCGTCGGCGTCCTGTTCGATCGAACCCGATTCACGCAGGTCCGACAGCATCGGCCGTTTGTCCTCGCGGCTTTCGACCTGACGCGAGAGCTGGGACAGGGCGATGACCGGCACGCTGAGTTCCTTGGCGATCGCCTTCAGGCCCTGGGTGATCATGGAGATTTCCAGCACGCGGCTTTCCGGCCGGGTGCCGACCGACGGGCGCATCAGTTGCAGGTAATCGACCACCACCAGGCTGAGGCCCTTGGTGCGGGCCAGGCGGCGGCAGCGCGTGCGCATGGCCGACAGAGAGATGGCCGGGGTGTCGTCGATATGCAGCGGCAATTGCGCCAGTTCGCGCGTGACGTGGACGAAGCGGTCGAATTCCTTCTGCCCGATCTCGCCCCGGCGGATGCGTTCGCCCGAGACGCTGGCCTGTTCGGACAGGATACGGGTGGCCAACTGCTCGGCCGACATTTCCAGCGAGAAGATGGCCACCGACCCTTTGGGCTGGGTGCCCGGTGCGGCGTCCTGGGCCTCGCGCATCAGGGCGCGGGCGGCGCTGAAGGCGATCTTGGTGGCGAGTGCCGTCTTGCCCATCGCCGGACGTCCGGCCAGGATCAGCAGGTCGGAGGGATGCAGGCCGCCGGTTTTCTTGTCGAGATCGCGCAGGCCGGTCGTCAGGCCCACCACGTCGCCTTCTCGGTGGAAGGCCTTCTCGGCCACTTCCAGCGCGTCGGCCAGGGCGCGATCGAAGCTGGTGAAGCCGCCATCCTGCCCCTTGTCGGTGGCCAGGCGGAACAGTGCCTCCTCGCCCGCCGCGATCTGGTCGACGCCGGTCAGGTCCGGGCGGGCGCCGAAGGCGTTGTTCACGACTTCTTCGCCGACTTCGATCAACTGGCGGCGCACCCAGGCGTCGTGGATCACCCGGCCATAATCGCCGGCATTGATGATGCCGACCATCGACGTGAGCAGGCGGGCCAGATAGGCCATGCCGCCGACCGGCTCCAGCATGCCGGAATGTTCGAACTCGCCGCGCAGGGTGACGGGGTCGGCCAGTTGCCCGGCCTCGACCCGCCGGGCGATGGCATCGTAGATCCGGCCGTTGACCGCATCGGCGAAATGGGCGCCGGTCAGGAAGTCCGACACCCGCTCATAAGCGCGGTTATTGGTCAGCAGCGCGCCCAGCAGGGCCTGTTCCGCCTGCATGTTGGCGGGGGGCTGGCGTTGGGTCAGGCCCAGCAGGGAGCCTTCTCCGGGGCGGGATTCGGTCTGGGAGGTATCGATCTGGTTCACGTTCCCATCCTAGCAGACAGGCGGGCGACGACACAGGGATTGCCGACCGTGGGATGATGCGGGTGCATGGCAGGCAGGCTTGCCGGTATTCAGCCCTCGAAGCTGGCGACGAATGCGGGGAGGCCCTTCTGGCGTGCCGTCTGGAGCCGGGCGGCGACCAGGATCGAGCGGGCTTCGGCAATCGCCTGGTCCAGGTCGGTATTCACGATGACGTGGTCGAATTCCCGCCAATGGGCGATTTCATCCCGTGCCGCCGTCATGCGCTTGGCGATTTCCTCCGCATGGTCGGAGGCGCGACCGTGCAGGCGGCGTTCCAGTTCGGCCAGCGAGGGGGGCAGTACGAACAGGCTGATCACGTCGTCGGGCAAGGCCGCGCGGATCTGGCGATGGCCCTGCCAGTCGATATCGAAGACCATGTCGCGCCCCTCGGCCAGGGCGGCTTCGACCGGGCCGCGCGGCGTGCCGTAGCCCCGACCGAACACGGTCGCCCATTCCAGCAGGTCGCCGGTCGCGGCCATCTGCTCGAACTGTTCCATGGTGCGGAAATGATAATGCACGCCCTCGCTCTCGCCCGGACGGGGCTGGCGGGTGGTGACCGAGACGGAGTGCAGCAACTGGGGCTCGGCCGCGCGCAGGGCGTTGGCGATGGTGGATTTTCCGGCACCCGAGGGGGCGGAGATCACCAGGCAGACCCCGCGCCGCGCAACGTGCGGCCGGGCGGATGGGCCATGTCGTTCCCTGCTGGGCGTCATCGTCGGCATATCCCCCCTCTTTCCTGGTCCGCTGCCACTACCGTTCCGCACCGGACCCGGCGCGGATTTGCGGTCTTTTATCAGGCAGTCTCTATTCTGGCGAACATGAAACGGGACATGATTCTGATTACCGGCGCTTCGTCGGGCATCGGGCGCGCGATCGCCCTTCATCTGGCGGCCCCCGGAGTGCTGCTGCACCTGGGCGGGCGCGATCCGGACCGGCTGGAGGCCGTGGCGCGGGACTGTGCCGCGCGTGGCGCGCGGGCGCTGACGCGGCGCCAGGACGTGCGCGACGCGGAGGGCATGGCGGAATGGATCGGCGATGCCGGGACGCTGGACCTGGTGTTCGCCTGTGCCGGCATTACGGCCTCCACGGCGGCGCGGGCGGCCGGCGCGCCGCGCGAGGCGCCGGGGCAGGTGCGGCGGGTGCTGGATGTGAATGTGGGTGGCGTGATCAATACCGTGCTGCCGGCGCTGGAGACGATGAGCGGGCAGGCGCGGGATGGGCGGGGCGTGCGGGGGCGGATCTGCGCGATTGCCTCCGTGGCGGGGCTGGTCGCGTTTCCTGGCACGCCGTCCTATTGCGCGTCGAAGGCGGCGGTGGACCGGTTCATGGTCGCGACCGGGGGCAATACGGCGCGGGACGGCATTCTGCTGTCCAGCGTCTGCTGCGGGTTTGTCCGCACGCCGATGGTGGCGGCCAACGATTTTCCGATGCCGGGCCTGACCGAGGTCGATGACGCCGCCGCCGCGATCCTGCGCGGGGTGGCGGCCGGGCGGCGGCGGATCGTGTTTCCGTGGTGGCTGGTGGCCGGGTCGCGGCTGATGGATCTGCTGCCGCCGCGCCTGGCCGAACTCTATTACAGCCGCCAGCCTGCCGGGCAGGCCGGCTCGATGCCCGAGACGGGGGGCATGTCGTCCTGACGGACGGCTTGCCAGCGGTGAAGGTTCGGGCCACGATTGCTTTCGACGTCATCATGATCGGGGGTCCGGACTGTTGTCGATGTCCTTTCTGCGTCCCCCGGCCATGGAGGAGCTAGGCGCCGCCGCCGTGTCGCGCCCGGTTCCGGCCGAGCGCAAGACGATGAAGCTGGACCGGGTGTTCTGGAGCCATTTCTCGCCCAATCTCGGCCCCGGTGGCTGGGTGACGGGGGCGCTGCTGGTTTCGCTGGGGCTGGATTTCCGCTTCGGGCTGCTGGCGATCGTGATCGGCAATGTGATCGGGGCGGTGCCGGTGGCGCTGGCGGCCGCGATCGGCCCGCCGACCGGGCTGACGCAGATGGAGGCTTCGCGCCGGGCGCTGGGGCGGCTGGGTATCCGGCCGCCGGCCTTTCTCAACTGGATTTACTGCGTCGGGTGGGACGCGGTGAACAATGTGCCCGCCGCCACGGCGCTGATCGCGTTTCTGTCGATCGTGGCGGGGGTTGCGCCGCCGTTCTGGCTGGCGCTGGGCGTGCTGGCCGCGGCACAGATGGTGGCCAGCATCTACGGCCACGACGTGGTGCAGGCGTTGCAGAAATATCTCGGCGCCGCGCTGCTGGCGGCTTTTGCGGTGATCGGGTCGCAGGCGGCGTGGCATGGGGGGGCGCTGCCGCATGCGGCGCATCCGCCCACGCTGGCGACCATGCTGCTGGCGGTGGCGATCCTGGCCAGTTTCAACCTGTCCTGGGCGTCCTATTCCTCGGACTATACGCGCTACCTGCCGGCCGATACCGCGCCGGGGCGGGTGGTGTGGCTGGCGCTGGCCGGGCTGCTGGGTTCGGCGGTGCCGTTTCAGATCCTCGGCCTGCTGACGGCGGCCAGCGTCGCCGAGCCGTCGCCGACGGCGGTGATCGCCAGCCTGCAACACGCGGCGGGGCCGCTGGGGCCGATGGTGCTGGCCGTGATCGCGCTGTCGTCGGTGACCGGCAATTCGTTCAACGACAATACCGCCAGCTACAGCCTGATTTCCGCCGGCGTGCATATTCCGCGCGTGCTGGCGGCGATTATCACCGCATCGCTCGGCTATGGGCTGGCGGTGGCCGGAGCCGGGCGGTATGCGGCGCTTTATACCGATTACCTGGTGGTGACGATGTACTGGATCGCGCCCTGGATCGGCATCGTGCTGGCGGACTGGTATTTCGGCGACCGTACGGTGCATCCGGTCCCTGCCGGCTGGACGCGGGGGGCGACGATCTTCATTGTCGTTTCGGTGGTCACCATTCTGCTTTTCTCGACCAGCCAGATTTATACCGGTCCTGTCGCCCGATGGTTGGGCGGGGCCGATATCGGCTATTATGTGGGCTTCTTCGTCGCGGCGCTGTGGTACGGCCGGGGCGGGGTGCGGCCGGGCGTGATGGAAAGCTGATGCACAGGCCGTTGTCATCCGCTATGCGCATTTCCGTATGAACCCCTGCCGTCCTTTCATTCTGCGCCCGGTCGCGACAACGCTGATTGCGGTTGCGCTGGTGCTTGCGGGCCTGTTCGCCTACCGCGCGTTGCCGGTGGGGGACCTGCCGAACATTTCGGTTCCTGTGATCTATGTGGTGGCGACCCAGCCGGGGGCCTCGCCGCAGCAGATGGCGACCTCGGTGACCACGCCGCTGGAACGGCGGCTGGGCCAGATTGCCGGGATCAGTTCGATCGAGTCGGATTCGACCGACAGCACGGCCTTCATCCTGCTGACGTTCGACGACAGCCGGAACATCGACGGTGCGGCCAATGACGTGCAGGCGGCATTGCGGGCGGCGGCGCAGGACATGCCCACCACCTTGCAGATGGTGCCGCAATACTGGAAGGCCAATCCGTCCGACAATCCGATCATGATCATGGCGCTGACATCGGACAGCCGGCCGATGTCCGAACTGTACGATGTCATGAAGACGCATCTTCAGCCGATGCTGTCGCAGATCAAGGGCGTGGGCTGGATCGAGATCGCGGGCAGTTCGGCCCCGGCCGTGCGGGTGGAGATGAACCCGTATGCGCTGTTCAAATACGGCATCGGCTTCGAGGATATCCGCTCGGCCCTGGCTTCGGCCAATGCCAACACGCCCAAGGGTTATGTCGATGTGGGGCCGCAACGCTACACGATCGCGACCAACGACCAGGCCCGGCGGGCAGAGGACTATCGGGGCCTGATGGTGGGGTACCGGTCCGGGCGGCCGGTGCGTCTGGCCGACGTGGCCTCGGTGGTCAACGGGGTGGAGGACGAGCGGCAGACGGGCTATTTCAGCGGGCATCGCGCGGTCATGGCCGTCGTGCGGCCGCAACCGGGTGCCAACGTCATTCATGTGATGGATGCGATCCGCGAGCGTATCCCGAGCATGCGGGCGGCCCTGCCCTCGGGCGTGACGCTGACGCCGGGCATGGACCGGTCGATCACGATCCGTGCCTCGCTGACCGATACGCAATTGACGCTGCTGATTTCGGTGCTGCTGGTGGTGGGGGTGGTGCTGGTGTTTCTGCGGGCGCCGCGTTCGACCCTGATCCCGGCGGTGACGGTGCCGATCTCGCTGGCGGGCACGCTGGCGGTGATGTACCTGCTGGGCTTTTCGCTGGATACGCTGTCGCTGATGGCGCTGACGATCGCGACCGGCTTCGTGGTCGATGACGCGATCGTGGTGGTGGAGAACATCGCCCGCCACATGGAAGACGGGATGCCCCGCCGCGAGGCCGCGCTGCTGGGTTCGGGCGAGATCGCCTTTACCGTGCTGTCGATCACCATCGCGCTGGTCGCGGTGTTTCTGCCGCTGCTGCTGATGCCGGGGACGCCGGGCAAGATCTTCTTCGAATTCGCGATGACGCTGGCGACCGCCGTTACGGTTTCGCTGTTCCTGTCGGTGACGCTGACGCCGATGATGTGCAGCCTGCTGCTGGATGTGGCGCACGGGGCGCCGCTGCCCGCCGGTGCGTCGGCCCTGCGGCGCGGCCTGCGCCGCCTGGGCGACGGCTTCGAGTCCGTGTTCGAGGCGGTTCTGAATGGTTATGTCCGCTCGCTGGACCGGGCGTTGCGGCACCGGTGGCTGGTGCTGGCGACCCTGCCGTTCAGCCTGCTGGCGACCGTGGGCATTATCGTCATGATGCCCAAGACCATCATCCCCAAGGAGGATGTGGCGCTGGTCGTGGGCTATTTCCGTGGCGACGAATCCGGCTCGTTCCAGAAGATGAACCAGAAGATCCAGGCCGTGAGTGCCGCGATGATGGCCGACAAGGATACGGAATCGGTGGCGGCCTTTTCGGGCGATACGCGGGTGGAGGGGCAGGCCTTCGCGCAGATGATCGGCAAGCATGAGCGCGGCGACGGACCCGACGAGATGATCGCCCGCGTGCGCGAGCGCCTGAAGGGGTTGCCGGGCGTGCGGCTGTCGCTGTTTTCGGCGGGAGATGTGAATGGCGGTGGTGGCCGCCAGCAGCAGGGCGCCTATCGCTATGTGCTGCGCAGCGACAATGCCGAGCAGATCTATGAGTGGACGCCGCGCATCGTCGACGCTCTGAAGGGCAGCAAGGTGATGACCGACATCACCACCAACCTGACCGGTCACGGGGTGGCAACGCATGTCGATATCGTCCGCGATACCGCCGCGCGCTTTCTGGTGACGCCGCAACTGGTCAGCCAGGCGTTGTATGACGCCTATGGCCAGCGCAGTGCCTCGAACATTTCCACCCCGCTGGCCACCTATCATGTGGTGATGGAGGTTGCGCCGGTCTATCGCCAGTCGCCCGACATCATGAAGGCTTTCTGGGTTTCGACTTCGGGCGGGACCGCCGGGGGCGGCACGGTGTCCAACACGGTGCGCGTGCCTACGCCCAGCAGCGGCGATGCCTCGCGGGTCGCGACGCTGAGCCAGCAATCCTTCCGCAATGCCATCGCCAACCGGCTGGCGGGTGGGGCGGGGGCTTCGAGCGGGTCGGCCGTGTCGTCCAGCATCGAGACGATGGTGCCGTTGCCGGTGGTGGCCGCGATCCATGATCGCCCGACCTCGATTTCGGTCGGGCATCGCGATGGTTTCGTCTCGGGTGCCATTTCCTTCAACCTAGCCGCGGGGCGGTCGCTGGACGAAGCGACGGCGGAAATTCGCGGTGCGATGGTGCGGCTGCATGTGCCGGTGTCGATCCAGGGCGGCTTTACCGGGCAGGCGGAACAGTTCCAGACCGCGATGATCAACGAATTGCTGGTGTTTCTGGCCGCGTTGGCGACGATGTATGTCACGCTCGGCATTCTGTACGAAAGCTATGTGCATCCGCTGACCATTCTTTCCACCCTGCCGTCGGCGGCGGTGGGGGCGGTGCTGGCGCTTTGGATAACGGGCGAGGAGTTCTCGCTGATTGCGATGATCGGCGTGATCCTGCTGGTCGGTATCGTGAAGAAGAACGCGATCCTGATGGTGGATTTCGCGCTGCATGCCGAACGTGACGGCAGCATGTCGCCCGAGGAGGCGATCCGCGAAGCCTGCGCCAAGCGTTTCCGGCCGATCCTGATGACGACGCTGGCCGCTGCCTTCGGGGCGGTGCCGCTGATCGTCAGCAGCGGCTACGGGATCGAACTGCGTCGTCCGCTGGGCATTGCCGTGGTCGGCGGACTGGTGATGAGCCAGTTGCTGACGCTTTACACGACGCCGATCGTCTATCTGCTGCTGGAGCGCATCCGGGCGTGGGTGACGCGGCAGGCTTCGCGCCCCTGGCGGGGAAATATGCGGACGGCGGGCTAGGAACATCGCATGTCCCCAGCAAAAAATTTCTGAACGAATCAGAGTTTTTTGGTTCTTTTTTGCAAAAAAGAACGAAGACTTACGCCCCTGCGATAAAACGCAGCCGGAAAATCATGTTTTCCAACCATCGGGGCCGGTGCAGCCCCGGCATGGTCCTGAGCAGCCGCAGGCGGTCGCGGCGGCGGCCGTCGAGCACGGCTTCGATCCGGCCGAGATCGCTGCGGGCCGTTGCGGAGAGCAACCCTTCATGGGCCAGCAACTGGCGGACATTCCGGCGGAAAGCCGTCATGAAACGCTCGGGACCGTATGGTTGTCGTTCGCCGCGATGCCGGCGGTGCAGCACTGTGGGGTGTGGATCGACCCGTACCGTGCCGCCGGCGGCCAGTACCAGCAGGCAGGCCCACCAGTCATGGGCGGCGGGCGTGTCGGGCAGGGTGCCGGACGTGGCCAGGGCGCGTGCCGCGTCGTTCATCATGACGGTGCATCCGGCGGCCGCGTTCTGCGCCAGGGCCGCGAGCAGGCCCGGTCGTTCGGTGCGGGGTGACGACAGGCCGAGCGGGCGCAGGGCGGAATCCACCAGAATCTGCCGGCCGCAATAGAGCGCGGGGCCGTTCGCCTGCATGTCGGCCAGGCAGGCCAGGCCGCGTGCGAGTTTCTCGGGCAGCCAGACATCGTCCTGCTCGGCGAAGGCGACTGTCGAGGCGGGCGGTGCCGCGCGCAGGAGCATCTGGTAGGAGGCGGCGATGCCCAGATGGCCGCCGCCGGGGTCGATTTCCCGGCAGCGCCCGGCCCCCGGACCGCTCTGGAATTGTCGCATGATGGCCACCGAGCCGTCGACCGACCCGTCGTCGCGCCACAGGAGCATCCATTGCATCCAGTCCTGCGCCAGGATCGAATCGAGCATGGCCTGAAGCCAGGGGGCGCCGTTGAACGTGGAGAGCAGGATCGCGACCCGGGGGGCGCGGCGTGCGGGGCTGGGGAGAGCGGTCGGCCAGGCCGGTGCCGCCTCCGGCCCGCTTGCGGACCAGGGCGGCGGGGCATCGGAAGACGGAGGCAGGATGTCCATCGCGTGCCGGTTTATGCCGAGATCGGCACGGGGGTGGATGGCGCGGCCGCCTCGGCCACGTCGTGCAGGTGCCGGCCGAGTTCGGTCTTGAAAACGCTGCCGGCGAGCGTGCGGAGCTGCGCGGCGTCGATGAAGCCCATGCGGAAGGCGACCTCGGCCGGCGAGCCGACCAGCATGCCCTGGCGGGACTGGATGGTCTGCACGAACATGCCGGCCTGGAGCAGGGCGTCGGGCACGCCGGCGTCCAGCCACGCGCAGCCCCGGCCGAGTTTTTCGACCTGGAGAGAGCCTTCTTCGAGATAGATGCGGTTCAGGTCGGTGATTTCCAGTTCGCCTCGGGGCGAGGGGCGGATCTGGCGGGCGAAGGTGCTGACGCGGGCATCGTAGAAATACAGCCCCGTGACCGCCCAGGGGGAGGCCGGGGTGGCGGGCTTTTCGACCAGCGAACTGGCGCGGCCTTCGGCATCGAAGCTGACCACGCCGTAGCGTTCGGGGTCGCGCACCTGATAGGCGAAGACGGTGGCCCCGCTGTCGCGTTTTGCCGCGCCTTGCAGCAGCGTGCCGAGATGGTCGGCGAAGATCAGGTTATCGCCCAGCGCCAGGGCGCAGGGGGCGCCGGCCAGCCAGTCTTCGGCGATCAGGAACGCCTGGGCGATGCCGTCCGGGCTGGGCTGGGCGCGGTAGCTGAAGCGTGCGCCGTATTGCGACCCGTCGCCCAGCAGGCGCTGGAACTGCGGCAGGTCGTCGGGGGTGGAGATGATCATGATGTCGCGGATGCCGGCCAGCATCAGCGTCGAGAGCGGATAATAGATCATCGGTTTGTCGTAGACCGGCAGCAACTGCTTGCTGGTGGCCAGCGTCATGGGGTGCAGCCGGGTGCCCGACCCGCCGGCCAGGAGGATGCCTTTCATCGCGGGTGCGGTCGTGCGGTCGTTTGCCGCAGGCGCGTTCGCGCGATAGGGGTGCAGGTGCGACAGGTTGGTCATCGGGGTGGGGTCCGATCCTGGGGTTTGCATGGGTCGCGCCTTTCCTGATGGGTCTTGGGGGTCCGTCTGGGGG
>NZ_JBDNXE010000103.1:0-14608 GCF_047721585.1 Gluconacetobacter sp. | reverse complement strand
CCCCCGCCCCGATGGCGGCGGCGGCCCCGCCGGCCCATGTCGCCCAGGCTCCGATGGTTGTGGCCGCGGCGCAGCGCCCCGCGACGCCGGCCGCCGAGCCGCCTCCGGTCACGACGCACCGAATCCTTGTCGCCGCTTCGACTCCGCCCGCGCAGCACCCCGAGCGGCTGGTCGAACACCCGGTCGAACGCCCGATCGTGATGGCCCAGGCCACGCTTCCGGCGGTGGCGGCCCATGTCACGGCCCCCAGGGCGCACCCCGCCCCGGTTTCGCCCGATTTGCCGCATAATGTCGACCGCCATGCCGCCGTCTCCGTTGCCCACGCCACGCGCCCCGTGCTACCGCCAGCGGCCGCTTCCGAACCTCGTTACGCATCGGCCAGACCGGTCCGTCCGCTCCCGGTCGCAGTCGCGGCCTGGAGACCGGCGGCGCCCCCCAAGCCGTATGAGGAGGCAAGGGGATACGGCAGAGGCTCCTCTCTCGGCTTCTCGCGTTCCGGCGCACTTCCGCCCCCCGTTCCAGTCAGCAACTGACGACCCCCCACAGGTGACATGACCCAAGGCCCGACCGACACACCAGACGATATGCGGGACGGGCCTTCCCGGCCCGCGCGAATGGATGTCCGGGTCACCGGCGACGATCTGCGCACCCGCACGGCGCGCGAGCGCACGCAATCGCGCCTGCTCATCATGTCGGCCGGCTTCTTCGGCCTGTTCGGCGCCGTGGCGCTCAAACTGTCGTTCGCCACCGTCATCGCGCCGATGGCGCCGGAACAGCGGCAGATCGCCCCCCAGGTCCCCCCGATCCCCCATAGCGATCCCAAGGGCATGATGGCCGGGGATTTCGCATTGCCGCAGGTCCACCGCGCCACGGTCACCGACCGCAACGGGCAGGTCCTGGCCATCTCGCTGCCCGTGGCGCAGGTCTACGCCAACCCGCAGGAAATGATCGACGCGCAGGACACGGCCAAAAAGCTGCGCACCGTCCTGCCAAAACTGGACGAAGCCGAACTGATCCGCCGGCTCTCGACCAAAAAGCAGTTCGTCTACCTGGCGCGCGACATCTCGCCGATGCAGGAAATCGCGATCAACAATCTGGGCATCCCCGGCATCTATTTCGAACCCGGCGAGCGCCGCCATTACCCGCTGGGCCGCGTCGCCTCCCACATCCTGGGCGCGGTCGATATCGACGACCACGGCGTGGCCGGCATCGAACGCTCGATGGACAAGCGCCTGGACAGCGACCGCACCCCCCTGCGCCTGTCGCTCGACGTGCGCATCCAGGCGGTGGTGCGCGAGGAACTGGCGGCGGCCAAGGACCTGTTCCAGGCCATCGGCGCGTGCGCCATCGTCATGGACGTCAATACCGGCGAGATCATCGCCATGGTCAGCCTGCCGGACTACGACGCCAACGATTTCGGCCGCGCCGACCCCGACGCCCGCTTCAACCGCGCCGTCACCGGCATGTACGAGCCCGGATCGACCTTCAAGCTCCAGACGGCCGCCATGGCGCTGCAACTGGGCGTCGCCCATCCGTGGGACCGGTTTTCTTCCATCCCCATCCATATCGGCCGCTTCACCATTTCGGACATGAGGACAGATCATTTCGCCCCATGGCTGACGCTCAACGAGGTGATGGCCTATTCATCCAACCCAGCCGCCGCCCACATGGCGCTGGATGTCGGCGCCCAGCGTCAGCAGACCTGGCTGCGCGACATGGGCTTCTTCGCCCCGGTGCCGATCGAACTGCCCGAGGCCGGCCGGCCGATCGTGCCCCGCACCTGGGGCATTTCCACGGTCATGACCGTCGGCTTCGGC
This sequence comes from Gluconacetobacter sp., assembly GCF_047721585.1. Lineage (NCBI taxonomy): Bacteria > Pseudomonadati > Pseudomonadota > Alphaproteobacteria > Acetobacterales > Acetobacteraceae > Gluconacetobacter > Gluconacetobacter sp. The sequence goes on along the minus strand of NZ_JBDNXE010000103.1, from coordinate 12,791 downwards.
CATGGCGTCGCCGAACCCCCGCTGGCCATCGTGCGCGGCACCGCCGCCACGGTCAACGGCGGCATCCTGCTCCATCCCACCCTGATGGCCCGAGACGCCGACCACGCGAACGATCCGGTTGGCCTCACCCCGGCCGTCGCGGAAGCCGCCCCCCCCACCCTCACGCCCGCCGTCATCACCGCGGCGTCCGCCGAGGACAAGGTGGACGCCGCCACCATGCCGGGGGCCAAGCGCGTCATCTCGCCCGAGACCTCGGCCCTGCTGCGCCGCATCCTGCGCCTGGATGTCACCAAGGGCACCGGCAAGACGGCGGAATCCCCCGGCTATTTCGTCGGCGGCAAGACCGGCACCGCCGAGAAGATCGGCCCGCACGGCGGCTACCTCAAACATGTCAACATCGCCGCGTTCACCAGCATCTTTCCGATGAACGCCCCGCGCTACGCCGTCTATGTCATGCTCGACAGTCCCAAGCCCACCCCGCAGACCCACGGCTGGACCACGGCGGCGTGGAACTCCGCGCCCACCGTGTCGAAGATCGTGACGCGCATCGGCCCGATGCTCGGCCTGTTCCCCAACACGACCAACCCGCAGGCGGTCGACGACGCCATGGCCATCCCGCTGGAACCGGCAGTGCCGCGCGGCTACCGCCCGCTGGGACCGGGCAACGACCCCGGCGACCCGCGCAACCAGCCGAAAGCGCCGAAAGCGCCGGCCCACGACGCCGCCCACACCGCCGCCCTGCCGCCGCGCGCGCGTCTGCACGCCGCGCGGGCCGAACAGGCCGCCCCCAGACGGCCCACGCATCCGGAGGTCCGGGGATGACACACATCCTGTCCCATCTGCTGGCCGCCGCCGGCCTGTCCGCTCCCCTGGCCAGCGACCCTGCGATCGGCCAGGTCACCGCCGACAGCCGCAAGGTGCGCCCCGGCACGCTGTTCGTCGCCATCCCCGGCACGCGGGCCGACGGCCGCGCCTTCATCCCCGCCGCCGTCACGGCGGGCGCCGCCGCCATCGTCGCCCCGCGCGACGTTCCGCCCGAGGCGGCCCCCGGCATCCCGCTGATCCATGCCGACGAGCCACGACAGGCGCTGGCCCTGCTGGCCGCCGCCTTCGCGGGCGCGCAACCGGGCCGGATCGTCGCCGTCACCGGCACCAACGGCAAGACCAGCACGGTCGATTTCCTGCGTCAGATCTGGGTCTATCAGGGCCACCAGGCCGCCAGCATCGGCACGCTCGGCGTCATCGCCCCGGTCGCCCTGCCCCCCACCGGCCCCATCCTGACCACGCCCGACAGTGTCGGCCTGGCCGACACGCTCGCCGCCATGGCGCGCGGCGGCGTGACGGATGTCGCAATCGAAGCCTCGTCCCACGGGCTGGAACAGCACCGGCTGGACGGGCTGCGCCTCACCGCCGCCGGCTTCACCAACCTCACCCGCGACCATCTCGACTATCACGGCACGCTGGCGGCCTACCGCACCGCCAAACTGGCCCTGTTCGACCGACTGCTGCCCGAGGGCGCGCTGGCGGCGGCCAATGCCGACATGGAGCCGGAAACCCTCGCCGCCCTGCGCGCCATCGCCACCCGCCGCCGGTTCGACCTGCGGCTGGTCGGCACGCAAGGCGACGCCATCCGCCTGCTGGACAGCACGCCGCTGCCCGAGGGCCAGCACCTGCGGCTGGAAGCCGGCGGCACCATACACGAGGTCACCCTGGCGCTCCCCGGCCGCTTCCAGGCCGACAACGCCCTGCTGGCCGCCGCCCTCGCCGCACCGGGCGCCGACGGACTGGCCCAGGCCATCGCCCTTCTCCCCGCGCTGACCGGCGTGCGCGGCCGCATGGAGCGCGCGGCCCTGCTGCCCAACGGCGCCGCCGCCTATGTCGATTACGCCCACACGCCAGACGCCCTGGCCCGCCTGCTGGACGCCCTGCGCCCGCACGCGACCGGCCGGCTGATCGCCGTCTTCGGCGCCGGCGGCGACCGCGATCGCGGCAAGCGCCCGCTGATGGGGCAGGAAGCCGCCAACCGCGCCGACATCGCCATCGTCACCGACGACAACCCCCGCACCGAAGACCCGGCCACGATCCGTCGCGAGGTCCTGGCCGGCGCACCGGGCGCGATCGAAATCGGCGACCGCGCCCGCGCCATCGCCGAGGGCCTGTCGATGCTCCAATCCGGCGACGTGCTGGTGGTGGCCGGCAAGGGCCACGAGCAGGGCCAGACCATCGGCGCCACCACCCACCCCTTCGACGACGTCTCGGTGATCCGCCACATGGCCGGGGTCGCCGCATGAGCGCGCTCTGGACCCGCGACGCGCTGGAAGCCGCGACCGGCGGCCATTTCCCCGGCCACGCCCCCGTGACCGTGACCGGTGTTTCCATCGACACCCGCACGCTCGCCCCCGGCGACCTGTTCGTCGCCCTGGTCGGCGACAGCAGCGACGGCCACGCCCATGTCCGCACGGCGCTGGAACGCGGAGCGGCCGCCGTGCTGGTCCACGACCCGGCGGCCACCGGCCTCGCCCCCACCGACCCACGCATGCTGGCCGTCCCCGACACGCTGGCGGCGCTGAATGCCCTGGCCCGATACGCCCGCGCCCGCTTCACCGGCCGCATGCTCGCCGTCACCGGCAGCGTGGGCAAGACGACGACCAAGGACATGCTGGGCCTGGCGCTGAGCGCCCTCGGCCCCACCCATGTCGCAGCCGCCTCCTACAACAACCATTGGGGCGTGCCCCTGACACTGGCCCGCCTGCCGGAAGACGCCGCGTTCTGCGTGTGCGAGGTGGGCATGAACCATCCGGGCGAAATCGCCCCGCTGGCGGCCCTCGTCCGGCCCGAAATCGCACTCATCACCACCATCGCCGGCGCGCATCTGGGCCATATGGGCAGCCTGGAGGCCATCGCGCGCGAAAAATCCAGCCTGATCGCCGCCCTGCCCCCCGGCGGCACCGCCATCGTCCCCGACGATGCCGAGGGCCAGCCGATCTTCGCCGAACAGGCCGCCGGGGCCGAGGCTCGCCTGTGGCGCGTGGGCGAAGCGCCCGACAGCATGGCCGTCCTGTCCCGCCTCACGCTCGCGGGCGACGGCAGCGATTGCATCATCACCATCGCCGGCCAGCCGTTTCCGCTGCGCCTCAACGCCCCCGGCCGCCACCTGGCACGCAACGCCACCACCGTCCTGGCGGCGGTGGCGGCCCTCGGCACCGATATCCCGACAGCCGCCGCAGCACTGGCCGCCTTCCGCCCCGGCGCCGGGCGCGGCCAACTGGCCCCGATCCTGAACGGACAGGCGGCGCTGCTCGACGAGAGCTACAACGCCTCCACGCTCTCCATCCGCTCCTCGCTCGCGGTGCTCGACCTCCTGGCCACCGCCCGGCGCGTAGCCGTGCTGGGCGATATCCGCGAACTCGGCGCCTTCGCGCGCGCCGAGCATGAATCCCTCCTGTCCGCCGCCCTGGCACATGCGGACCTCGTCTTCTGCTCCGGCCCGAACATGCAATATCTCTTCGACCTGCTTCCCTCTTCCCGACGCGGCGCATGGGCGCCCGACGCGGCCACCCTGGCCCCCACGGTGCGGGCCGCGCTGGCCCCCGGCGACACCGTCCTCGTAAAGGGCAGCCTCGGCAGCCGCATGCGCGACGTGATCTCGGTCCTGACCGCCGGCGAGACGGAAACGCGCTGATGCTCTACGATCTGGTCCAGCATCACGCGGGCGCGCATATCTCGGTGCTCAACCTGTTCCGCTACATCACGTTCCGCGCCGGCGCGGCCTGCCTGACGGCCCTGGTCATCTCGCTACTGCTGGGCCAGCCGCTGATCGCGCAACTGCGCCGCATCCAGCGCGGCGGCCAGCCGATCCGCGCCCTGGGGCCGGAACGCCATATTCTGGAGAAGGCCGGCACCCCCACCATGGGCGGCGTGCTGATCCTCATCGCGCTGTTCGTCTCCACCCTGCTGTGGGCGGACCTCACCAACGGCTTCGTCTGGGCGGTCCTGCTGATCACGCTCGGCTTCGGCGCCGTGGGCTTTGCCGACGACTATCTCAAACTGTCCCGCCGCAACACGGCCGGCGTGTCCAAGCGCGCCCGGCTGGGCAGCGAATTCGCAATCTCGCTGATCGGCGGCTACTGGCTGCAAAGCCTGATGCCGGCCGACCTGGCCAATCACCTGGCCTTCCCGTTCATGAAGGACTGGCTGCTGCCGCTGGGCTACGCCTTCCCGATCTTCGCCATGATCACGATCAGCGGCTTCGGCAACGCCGTCAACTTCACCGACGGGCTGGACGGGCTGGCCATCGTGCCGGTGATCATCGCCGCCCTGGTCTTCGGGCTGATCGCCTATCTGGTCGGCAACCACGTCTTCGCCGATTACCTGCAACTGCACGCGGTCCCCGGCACGGGCGAACTCTGCGTCTTCTGCTCGGCGCTGGTGGGCGCGGGGCTCGGCTTCCTGTGGTTCAACGCCCCGCCGGCGGCGGTATTCATGGGCGATACCGGCTCGCTCTCGCTGGGCGGCGCGCTGGGGGCGGTCGCGGTCGCGGTCAAGCACGAGCTGGTGCTGTGCATCGTCGGCGGCCTGTTCGTGGTCGAGACCTTTTCGGTGATCATCCAGGTCTTCTGGTTCCGCCGCACCGGCCGGCGGGTGTTCCTGATGGCGCCGCTGCACCATCATTTCGAAAAGAAAGGCTGGCAGGAGCCCAAGATCGTGATCCGCTTCTGGATCGTCTCCATCGTGCTGGGACTGTGTGGCCTCGCCACGCTGAAACTGCGATGACATCGTTTCCACCCCTCCTGTTCGCCGGCCGGCGCTACGCCGTGCTGGGCCTGGGCAACAACGGCGCACCGGCCGTTCGCGCCCTCGCCACCATGGGCGCCTCGGTGCGGGCGTGGGACGACAATTCGGCCGCCCGCCAGGCCCTCGGCGACATTCCGGGCGTCACCCTGGCGCCGTTCGAATCCCTTGACGGCATGGATGCGCTGGTGCTGTCGCCGGGCATCCCGCATGTGCTGCCCAAGCCCCATCCGGCCGCCCTGATGGCGCGCGAGGCCGGCATTCCCATCCTGTCCGACGCCGACCTGCTCTATCAGGCGGTGCGCCGCGCCGGATCGCGCGCCCGCTTCGCCGGCATCACCGGCACCAACGGCAAATCGACCACCACCGCCCTGCTCGCGCACATGCTGGCCACCGCCGGCATCCCGGTGGCGGCGGGCGGCAATCTCGGCCCGGCCTCGCTCTCGCTCCCCTGCCTGCCGGACGACGGCGTATATGTGCTGGAAATGTCGTCCTACATGCTGGAACGGTTGCAGGACCTGCATTTCACCGTCGCGTGCCTGCTCAACCTCACGCCGGACCATCTGGACCGCCACGGCGACATGGACGGCTACCTGCACGCCAAATGGCACATCTTCGACAGCCAGCGCAGCGGCGACCTCGCCGTGATCGGCTTCGGCGAAACACCGGGCGCGTCCGTCTCCCGCATGGTCGACAAGCTGGCCGCCAGCGGCGACCGGGTGCTGACCGTCTCGGGCCAGTCCCCCGATGCCGACCTGTCCGGCGCCGGCGGCATCCTGCGCGACGCGACAGGCGAAATCGCCAATCTCGCCGAAGCCCCGGCCCTGCCCGGCGCGCACAATGCCGAAAACGCGGCGGCGGCGACCGCCATGGCCCTGGCGCTGGGCGTGCCCCGCGCCGCCATCGCCCCCGCCTTGCGCTCCTTCGTCGGCCTGCCCCACCGTCAGAAGCCGGTCGCCACCATCGCGGGCGTCCTGTTCATCGACGACAGCAAGGCCACGAACGCCGATTCCTCGTCCCGTGCCCTGAATTGCTACGACCGGCTGGTCTGGATCGCCGGCGGCGTCGCCAAGGCCGGCGGCATCGCGGATCTGGCGCCCCATTTCCCCCGCATCGCCCACGCCGTGCTGATCGGGCGGGATGCCCCGGCCCTGGCGGAAACGCTGGCCGCGCATCACGTCCCCTACACGCTGGCGGGCACGATGGAGGCCGCGGTCCCCCTGGCGCACGACCTGGCCCGCCAGACAGGCGCGACGACCGTCCTGCTCTCGCCCGCCTGCGCCAGCTTCGACCAGTACAAGAGCTTCGAACATCGCGGCCGGCATTTCGCCGACCTCGTCCACGGACTGGCCGGAACGAAGGGGGAAGGCTGATGCCCGCCATCTCGCGCGTCGATACCTCTTTCCTGGCCCGCTGGTGGCGCAATGTCGACCGGGTGACGCTGTCGTGCGTCTGCATCCTCATCGGCTTCGGTTATGTGCTGATGCTGGCCGCCAGCCCGGCCGTGGCCACGCGCATCGGCGCCTCGCGCGACATGTTCATCCTCAAGCAGGTGGTCTTCCTCACCCTGGCCGGCCTGATCGTGGTGGCGACTTCTCTGCTCTCGCCGCGCGGCATCCGGCGGCTGGCGCTGGCGGGCTTCGTCCTGGCCACCGCCGCGACCGCGCTCACCCTGGTCCACGGCATCGAGATCAAGGGCGCCCGGCGCTGGATCGCCCTGCCGATGATGTCGGTCCAGCCCTCCGAATTTCTCAAGCCCTGCTTCGCCGTCGTCACCGCGTGGCTGCTGACCGAACGCCGCTACCGCCGCCTGCTGCCGGGCATGCCCATCGCGCTGGGCCTGTTCGCGGTCATCCTGCTGCTGCTCAAATCGCAACCCGACATCGGCATGCTCAGCGTCATCACCACGGTGTTCATGGCCCAGCTCTTCATCGACGGGCTGAACATCTTCTTCGTCGGCGCCGGGGCCGGCTGCATGGTGGCCGCCTTCCTCGGCGCCTACGTGGCCTTCCCCCATGTCCGCTCGCGCGTCGAACGCTTCCTGCACCCCAATGTCGGCGACCATTACCAGATCGACACCGCGCTCCGCGCCTTCGGCAATGGCGGCCTGATGGGCCGCGGCCCCGGCGAGGGCCGGGTGAAGGACCTGCTGCCCGACGCCCACGCCGATTTCGTCTTCGCCGTCGCGGGCGAGGAATTCGGCATGCTGGTCTGCCTGTTCATCATCAGCGTGTTCTGCCTGATCGTGGTGCGCACCCTGCTGAAACTGCTGCGCGAGGACGACCCGTTCATCGTCGTGGCAACCGTGGGCCTCATCACGGGTTTCGGCCTGCAGGCGTTCGTCAACATGGGCTCGACCCTGCATCTGATCCCGACCAAGGGCATGACGCTGCCGTTCATTTCCTATGGCGGCTCCTCGGCCATGTCGGTGGCGCTGACCATCGGCATGGTGCTGGCCCTGACGCGGCACCGCATGGGCGAAAGCCGGATTCCACGCGGCCGGTCCAGCTTCGCGGCACGAAAGGCCACCGCATGAGCCCGCCTCCCCCCACCGCGCGCCGCCCCATCGTCATCGCCGCCGGCGGCACCGGCGGCCATTTCATTCCCGCCGAGGCCCTGGCCCGCGCGCTGGCCGACCGTGGCCACCCGATCGCGCTGATGACCGACCGCCGCGCCGGCACCCGCGACCACGGCATCTTCGCGCAGGGGCAGCAATTCGTCCTGCCCGGCGCCGGCATCGCCGGCCACGGGCTTGCCCGCGCCGCCCGCGCCGCGCTGGCGCTGGCACAGGGCACGCTCCAGGCCCGCGCGATCCTGCGCCGGCTGAACGCGGCGGCGGTGGTCGGCTTCGGCGGCTACCCCTCGGTGCCGCCGCTGCTGGGCGCCCGCCTGCTCGGCCGCCACCGCCCGCTGATCGTCCTGCATGAGGGCAACGCCGTGCTGGGTCAGGCCAACGCCCAGCTCGCCCGCTTCGCCGACGGCATCGCCACCTCGTTCCCCCAGGTCGCCCGCCTGCCCAAGGATGCCAGGACGACCCTGACCGGCATGCCGGTGCGCGACGCCATCGCCGCCCTGCACGACCAGCCCTACACCCCGCCGGAGGCCGAAATCCGCCTGCTGGTCTGGGGCGGCTCCCTGGGCGCCCGCGTCTTCAGCGACGTGGTGCCGGACGCCATCGCCCGCCTGCCCGACGCCCTGCGCGCGCGCCTGCGCATCACCCAGCAGGCCCGCGCCGAGGATATCGAGCGCGTGCGCGCCGCCTACGCGACCCTGGGCATCCCCGCCGAAATCTCCCCTTTCTTCGCCGACGTGCCCGCCCTGCTGAAGGCGGCGCACCTGGTCATCGGCCGCGCCGGCGGCTCCTCGGTGGCCGAACTGACCGATTCCGGCCGCCCGGCGATTCTGGTGCCCCTGCCCATCGCCGCCAGCGACGAACAGGGCGCCAACGCAGCATCCCTGGTCGCCGCCGGCGCCGCGTGGATGATCCGCCAGCCCGATTTCACCGCCCAGACCCTGGCCAGGCACCTGGACTCCCTGCTGTCCGCCCCCGCGACCCTGACGGACGCGGCAGCCGCCGCCCGATCCCTGGGCCGGCCCGATGCCGCACGCCGTCTGGCCGATCTGGTCGAAGGACTCTTGCATCACCGCCCCGACCCCGCCTATCCGACAGCCGCCAAGACGGAGACCACCTCATGAGAGCCCTGCCCCTTTCCATCGGCACCATTCATTTCGTCGGGATCGGCGGCATCGGCATGTCCGGCATCGCCGAGGTGCTGCACATGCTGGGCTACGCGGTGCAGGGGTCGGACATCGCCGAGGGTGCCAACGTGCTGCGCCTGCGCGCGGCCGGCATCCCGGTCGCCATCGGCCATGACGCCGCCAATCTGGGTCAGGCGCAGGTCGTCGTCACCTCCACCGCCGTCAAGCGCGACAATCCGGAGGTCGTGGCCGCCCGCGCCCGCCTCATCCCCGTCGTGCGCCGCGCGGAAATGCTGGCCGAACTGATGCGCCTGCGCTGGTCGGTCGCGGTCGGCGGCACCCACGGCAAGACCACGACCACCAGCCTGGTCGCGGCGGTGCTGGAAGCCGCGAAACTCGATCCCACGGTCATCAATGGCGGCATCATCGAGGCGTACGGCACCAACACCCGCATGGGCTCGGGCGACTGGATGGTGGTCGAGGCCGACGAAAGCGACGGCTCGTTCCTGCGCCTGCCCTCGGTCATCACCGTGGTCACCAACATGGACCCGGAACATCTCGACCATTGGGGCACGGCGGAAGCCATGCAGGCGGCCTACGACCAGTTCGTGTCGAACATCCCCTTCTACGGTTTCGCGGTCCTGTGCATCGACCACCCGGCGGTGCAGCAGATGATCCCCCGCCTGTCCGACCACCGCATCGTCACCTACGGCTTCTCGCCGCAGGCCGACATCCGGGCCGAGAAGGTGATCACCGACAAGCTGGGCGCGACGTTCGAGGTCGTGGTCACCAACCGCAACCGCAACCGCACCCGCCGCGCGGGGCCGTTCCGCCTGCCCATGCTGGGCCACCACAACGTGCAGAACGCGCTGGCCGCCATCGCCGTGGCGGTCGAGATGGATATCGACGACGCCACCATCCGTTCCGCCTTCGCCGGCTTTCGGGGCGTCAAGCGCCGCTTCACCCGCACGGGCGAGACCGGCGGCATCACGGTCATCGACGATTACGGCCACCACCCGGTGGAAATCGCCGCCGTGCTCAAGGCCGCCCGCCAGGCCGGCGCGCGCGACGTCATCGCCATCGTGCAGCCCCACCGCTATTCGCGCCTGCAAACCCTGTTCGGCGAATTCTGCACCTGCATGAACGACGCCGGCACCGTCATCGTGGCCGATGTCTACGCGGCCGGCGAAGCGCCGATCGACGGCATCAACCGCGACACGCTGGTCGACGGCCTGCGCGAGCGCGGCCATCGTTCGGTGGTGCCGCTGCCCGACCCGGAACATCTGGCGGAAATGGTCCACGCCATCGCCAAACCGGGCGATTTCGTCGTCTGCCTCGGCGCGGGCAACATCACCAACTGGGCACAGGCCCTCCCGGCCCAGCTCGCCGCCCTGCAAAACCCCAATGCCCGCAAGGGAGACTGCGCGGCATGACCACACCGGCCGCCACCACGGAACAGAGCTGGACCGACAGCGTGCGCGCCAGCCTCGCCGGCCTGCGCGGCCGGCTGAGCGCGGACGCGCCGCTTGGCCCGCGCACCTGGTTCCGCGTCGGCGGCCCAGCGGACCTGCTGCTGCAACCGGCCGACGCCGAAGACCTGGCCCACGCGCTGCGCCTCCTGCCGCCGGACCTGCCGGTCACGATCCTGGGCGCCTGCTCCAACGTCATCGTGCGCGACGGCGGCATCAACGGGCTGGTCATCCGCCTCGGCGGCGGCTTCGCCGACATCACGGTCGAGCCCGACGGGCTGATCGCCGGCGCCGCGTCCCTGGACATGGTGGTGGCCGAACACGCGGCCGGCGCCGGCCTCAAGGGGCTGGAATTCCTCGCCGGCATCCCCGGCTCCATCGGCGGCGCGGTGGCGATGAATGCCGGCGCCTACGGCTCGGACATCGCCACCGTTCTCGACTGGGCGGACATCGTCACCCGCGACGGCAGCACCGCCCGCCTGTCCGGCCCGGCGCTGGGCTTCGGCTACCGCCGCTCGCGCCTGCCGGCCGGCGCCGTCGTCACCCGCGCCCGCCTGCGCGCCATCCCGGCCGACCCGACGGAAATCCGCCAGGCCATCGCCACCATCCGCCAGTCGCGCGAAGAGTCGCAACCCACACGGGCGCGCACCGGCGGCTCCACCTTCCGCAACCCCGAGCACGGCAAGGCGTGGGAACTGATCGACGCCGCCGGCTGCCGGGGCCTCGCCCTGCACGACGCGCAGATCAGCGAAAAACACTGCAATTTCATGCTCAACACCGGCCACGCCACCGCCGCCGACCTCGAAGAACTGGGCGAGACGGTCCGCGCGCGGGTGCAGGCCCGCACCGGCATCCTGCTGGAATGGGAAATCAAGCGCATCGGCCGCGCCACCCCACCCGCCGACGCCGCCTCGCCCGACACGGGAGACACACCATGACCACCCGAACCCCGGCCCGGCGCGTCACCGTCCTGATGGGCGGCATCTCCGCCGAACGCACGGTCAGCCTCTCCAGCGGCGCCGGCATCAGCGCCGCATTGCGCGAGGAAGGGTACGAAGTCCGCGTGCTCGACGCCGGCCCCGACCTGGGCGCGATCGTGGCCGACCTCACCACCCACCGGCCGGACGTGGTGTTCAACGCCCTGCATGGCCGCCTGGGCGAAGACGGCGCGATCCAGGGCGTGCTGGACTGGATGGACATCCCCTACACCCATTCCGGCATCCGCGCCTCGGCCACGGCGATGGACAAGGCCGCCGCCCGCGCGGTCTTCCTCGCCGCCGGCCTGCCGGTCGCCGGAGGCACGGTGATCGACATCGCCGCTTTCCCCGCCGCCGATCCCCTGCCCACGCCCTACGTCATCAAGCCGCTCAACGAGGGCTCGTCCGTGGGGGTCGAGATCGTACGCACCGGCTCCAACCGCCGCGCCGCCATCGCCGCCGCCTGGACCCACGGCCCGCACGCCCTGGTCGAGGAATTCATCCCCGGCCGCGAACTGACGGTCGGCGTCATGGGCGACCGCGCCCTGACGGTCACCGACATCACCCCCAACCCCGCCACGGGGCACGAATTCTACGACTACGCCGCCAAATACCAGGCCGGCGGATCGCAGCACGTCCTGCCCGCGCGCATTCACCCCGACGCCTTCGCCCAGGCGCTGGACCTCGCCGCCGCCGCCCACCGCGCGCTCGGCTGCACCGGCGCCACCCGCACCGATTTCCGCTACGACGACACGCAATGCGGCGACGGCCCCGGCCGCCTCGTGATCCTGGAGGTCAACACCCAGCCCGGCATGACGCCCACCTCCCTGCTGCCTGAACAGGCCCAGACGCAGGGAATCGGCTACGGCGCGCTCTGCCGCTGGATGGTCGAGCACGCCACATGCCGCACATGACCGCACGGTCGGGCGGCTGACCCTCCCATGACCCGCCCCACGCCCCCTCGATGAGACGGACAGGAGAAAACCGCGACGATCGCCCTTCACGGCTGTCGATCTTCCTGCGGCGGCAGCGGCGCATGGTGCGCCCGCTCGGACTGGCGATCGTCCTGCTCGCCGTCGCGGCCGGCGGCGCGGTGGTGGTGCACGACATGAAGTCCGAGGAACGGTTCGCCCCGATCCGCGCCCGGCTGGTCAGCATGCTGCCGCTGCGCATCACCGATATCCGGATCAGCGGCCGCGTCCTCACCAACGAGGATTCACTGCGCGAGGCCCTGGGCGTGCGCGTGGGCGATCCGGTCCTCGGCTTCTCGGTCGAAGGCGCGCGCGAGCGGATCGACGCCTTGCCCTTCGTCGATCATTCGGTGGTCGAACGCCACCTGCCCGGCACCATCGTCGTACGCCTGACCGAACGCAGCCCCTTCGCGGTGTGGCAGAACCAGGGCCGCTTCATGCTGATCGACCGCGCCGGCAACCCGGTGCGCGACCAGGGCATGACGGGCAAGGACGCGCAGGCATTCATGCAATTGCCGCTGGTGGTCGGGCTGGGCGCCAACACCGCCGCCGCATCGCTGGTCGACGCGCTGGCAACCCAGCCCGTGGTGCGCGACCATGTGGCCGCCGCCGTCCGCGTCGGCCTGCGCCGGTGGAACCTGACGCTGCACGACGGCACCACCGTCCTGCTCCCCGAAGGCGAGGATCTCCCGGCCCTCAAACGGCTGGCCGAGCTCGAGGCCGCCATGAAGCTGCTGGACCGCCCGGTCATCAGCATCGACCTGCGCCTGCCCGACCGGATGGTGGTGGAACAGCCTCCCCCGTCTGCTCCGGCCACCGCACCCTACAGCCAGCACGCGGCAAACCCGCAACCCCCGGCCGCTTCGGGCGCCTCCAAACCGGCC